>NZ_JOGH01000002.1:0-256886 GCF_000721345.1 Kitasatospora sp. NRRL B-11411
GCCGCAGGCGACCCCACCCCCTCCCAACCCCTCAACTCCGCCACAGCGCCTCGACCGCCGCCCCCAGCACCGTCCCCACCTTCCCCAGATCGAAGACCAGGTCGAAGTGGTTGCGCCCCCCGATCAGCAGCTCGTGCACCCGGACCCCGTTCTCCCGGAGCGTCTCCGCGAACTCGGCCTGCTGCCGCCCGAACTCGTCCGTCTCGTGCTCCCCCAGCGCGAGCACCACCGGCGGCAGCGCCGCCAGCGCCCCGGGCGCGGCGTGCTGCGGGCTGAGCCGGCGGGCCCGGTCGGCGTCGAGGGCGAGCGGCTGGTTGACGTAGCTGAGGATGACGGGCTGCAGGTCGTAGACGCCGCTGAGCAGGGCCGCGCCCCGGATCCGCCCGCGCAGCCTCTCGTCGAGCAGGGCGCTCGCCGCCAGGTGCGCTCCCGCGGAGCTGCCGCTGAGCACGATGCGGTCCGGGTCGGCGCCGAGTTCCGCCGCGTGCTCGACCAGCCACAGCACCGCGGTCGTGACCTGTTCGGTGATCTGCTCCACGGTCCACTCGGGCGCGAGCCCGTAGCCGACGGCGGCGAACGCGGTGCCGCGCGGGACGAAGTCGAGTGCGGGGAAGTCCGAGTCCTCCTTGCCGAGTTCCTGCCAGAAGCCGCCGTGCACGAAGACGTGCAGCGGGGCGCCGGGCCCGGCCGGGAAGTAGTCGAGGAGTTCGGGGGCGGCGGCCCCGTACCGGAGTTCCCGGTGGCCGCCGAGTTCCCGGTGGGCCCGGCGGCTCTGGTCGGCGTACGCCGCGAGTTCGGCGTCGAAGTCGGCGACCTTGCTGCTGGGCGAGTACTCCCGGTCGAGTTCCCGCTGGTCGAAGCCCCGGTAGACCGCCATGCCGCCGTTCCCCTCACCCCAGGGGGCCGCCCCCGGCAGGTCACCCAACAAGGTATAGACCAATACGGGAGGGCCCGGTTAGCGTGGTGACTTCCCCGTACTTCCTTCTCCGGAGTTGCCCCGTGGAGACGTCCGTCCTCGCCTTCGCCACCGATCTGCTCGACGAAGGGGCCGACACCTTCTTCGGCAACCTTACCGACCGGGCGGGCGTCGGCGGCGTCACGCTCGCGTCCGTCTACCACGAGGCGCGCGACGTCTTCCCGCACAACCCGCGCCGGGTGCTGCGCTACCTGGAGCCCGGCGCCGCGTACTTCCGCCCGGACCGGGCCCGCTGGGCCGGCCGTCGGCTCGCCCCGCTGCCGTCCACCGCGATCGGCTCCCGCGACCCGTTCGCCGAGGCCGCCGAGGAGACCCGCCGCCGCGGCCTGAAGCTGCACGCCTGGACGGTCTTCTGCCACAACGACCGGCTCGGCTTCGCGCACCCGGACTGCGCCCCCGCCAACGCCTTCGGCGACCGGCACCTGACCGAGCTGTGCCCGGCCAACCCGGAGGTCCGCGAGTACTGCCGGACGATCGTCGAGGAGCTCGCCCGCTACGGCGTGGACGCGATCCGCGCCGAGTCGCTGCACTTCCACGGCCTGGCGCACGGCTACCACCACGAGCGCTACTTCGAGGAGCTCGGCCCGGTCACCGAGGCCCTGCTGTCGGTCTGCTTCTGCCCGCACTGCCTGGCCGCCGCGACGGCCGCCGGCGTCCCGGCCGAGCACGTCCGCGACACCGTCCGGGCCGAGCTGCGGGCCCGCCTCGCCGACGAGTCCCGGGCGCTGGCGCCCGCCCCGCTGGACGAGCTGGCCGGCGGCGCGTTCGCCGCCTACGTGGACGCCTCCGCCCGCACCGTGACCTCGCTGGCCGCCGAGCTGGCCGCCACCGCCGCCGAGCACGGCATGCGGCTGACCTTCATGGACGGCGGCGGCCCGGGCACCGGCTGGCTGTCCGGCATCGACCTGCCCGCCCTGGCGGGCGCCGCCCACCAGATCGAGACCCTCGGCTACGCGAAGACCCCCGAGGAGGTCCGCGAGAAGGTCGCCGCCTTCGCCCTGCACGGCGTGAGCCCGCGGGACATGGCGGTGATCCTGCGCCCGATGGCCTCCGACTGCGACGGCCCGGCCAACCTCACCGCCAAGATCGCCACCCTGCGCGAACTCGGGGTTCCCGAGGTCGAGTTCTACAACTACGGTCTGATGCGGCTCTCCTCGCTGGACCGCATCGGCCAGGCCCTGCGCTGACCCCCGGCCCTCGCCCCGGGCGGCCGGAATGCACCATTCGCACACATAACGTCCGCTCCGTCCCCACCCCGACTCAACGCACCGTTCGCCCCGCCTGCTGCGCCCGGTGCGTCCCGAACGGTAGGCTTTCCGTGTGATCTTCAAGCGCATCGGCAACGGGCGGCCGTACCCGGATCACGGCCGGACCAGCACCCGCCAGTGGGCGGACGTCGCGCCGCGTCCGGTGCGGCTGGACCAGTTGGTGACCACCAAGGGCCAGTTGGACCTGGAGACCCTCCTCGCGGAGGACTCCACGTTCTACGGGGACTTGTTCGCCCACGTGGTGAAGTGGCGCGGCGACCTGTACCTGGAGGACGGGCTGCACCGCGCCGTCCGGGCCGCCCTCCAACAGCGGCAGGTCCTGCACGCCCGCGTGCTGGAGATGGACTGACGCCCCGTCATCCGCCGGGGCGTCCGGAAGGCGCCGGAACCGCTCGGGAACGGGTGCAACCGGCGTCGGTGCCGGTACGTCCTTTCGAGTGCCGTCGTCCCCCGGATGATGATCGTTTAGTACCTGCGCACCCGTTGTCGGATTAGTCTGCTGACTACAGCGGTTCCGCGGTCCGTTCCCCACGGCCGCCCCGCGGTCACCGGCACCCCACCCTGGCACCTAGGGGGAGACAGACCATGAGCATGTTGACTCCCCGGGGTTTGAAGGGGAAGCAGTACCGCGTCACCGGAAACGCCTACCCCAGGCTCGGACGCCCCTCGCGCCGCGGCCGGAAGGCCGCCGTCGCACTGGGCGGCGTCCTCGTGCTGGGCCTGGTCTCGGTCGGCGGCGTCCAGCTGTACGACGTCTTCACCGGCAAGAGCAGCAAGAACGCCACCGCCCAGGCGTGCGCCTCGGCCTCCGGCAAGCCGCTGGCCGCCCCGGAGAGCTCCCCGTCGGCCGGCGCCCCCGCCGCCGCCCAGGCGTCCGGCGCCCCGGCGCCGGTGCCGAGCAGCACCGCGGTACCGCAGCCCGCCGCGGTCACGGTGAACGTCTACAACGCCACCGACAAGTCCGGCCTGGCCGCCCGCACCGCCGACGAGCTCCGCAAGCGCGGCTTCGTGGTCGACAAGGTCGGCAACGCGCCCGCCGCGCTCGACAAGAAGGTCCCCGGCACCGCGCAGATCCTCAGCGGCCCCGGCGGCCTCGGCGCGGCCGCCCTGCTCACCTCGCAGGTCGCCGCCGCGACCGCCACCGAGGACACCCGGGCCGACGCCACCGTCGACTTCGTCATCGGCGACACCTTCAGCGCCCTCGCCGACCCGGCCCAGGCCGCCGCCGCGCTCGCCGAGCTCACCAAGCCCTCCCCCACCCCGGAGCCCGGCCACTGCTGAGCCCCGCACGGACGAGGTCCGGCCACCGACGGGAGTTCCCGTCGGCGGCCGGACCTCGTTCCGTCCGTACTCTCCGTACCGTGCGGACCGGCCTCAGCCGGCCGTGCCGTACAGCCGGTCGCCCGCGTCGCCCAGCCCCGGCACGATGTACCCGTGCTCGTTGAGCCGCTCGTCGACCGCCGCGGTGACCACCGTGACCGGCCGGCCCGCCAGCTCGCGCTCCATCACCGCGACGCCCTCCGGCGCGGCCAGCAGCACCACCGCGGTGACGTCGGTGGCGCCCCGCTCCAGCAGCATCCGGATCGCCGCGACCAGGGTGCCGCCGGTGGCGAGCATCGGGTCGAGGACGTAGATCTGCCGCCCGGAGAGGTCGTCCGGCATCCGGGTCGCGTAGGTGGACGCCTCCAGCGTCTCCTCGTTGCGCACCATCCCGAGGAAGCCGACCTCGGCGGTGGGCAGCAGCCGGGTCATGCCGTCGAGCATGCCGAGCCCGGCCCGCAGGATCGGGACGACCAGCGGGCGCGGGTAGGAGAGCCGGGTGCCCCGGGTGACGGCGACCGGGGTGGTGATCTCGACCGTGTCGGTGCGGACGTCCCTGGTCGCCTCGTACGCGAGCAGGGTGACCAGCTCGTCGGTGAGCCGCCGGAAGGTCGGCGAGTCCGTGCGCTCATCGCGCAGGGTGGACAGCTTGTGGGCGACCAGCGGGTGGTCGACGACGTGGAGACGCATGGGACCAACGGTAACGGGCGCGAGCACGTGTGTACGACTCCGTACGAAGCGGGACGACCGGGGCGACCCGCCGAAATGCGCCGCAGTCCGTCCGCAATCACGGAAGTCGGGCCGCTCCTGTGGTATCGGCGCGGCTGATCTGGGAAAGTCGGGACCTATGAAGAGCAACCCGACGCGGGCGTCCACCGCCGGCGCGGGCGGGTCAGGCTCGACGGCCGAGTCCCGTCCGGCGTCCGAGAGCGGAGCGGAGAGCACCGCGGAGACCGACGCGGAGCGGCGCAAGCGCCGCGCCGTCTTCCTCCGCGAGTTGACCGAGGCCCGGGAGCTGCGGGCCCGGGTGCAGCCGAGACGGACCAAGGAGCGCCGGATGCGCGAAGCGCTGCGGATGCGCACCTTCCGGATCTGACCGCGAGCCGCGCCCCGCAGCCGAGTTGCGCCCCCGTGAGTGCCCGAACGCCCCCGCGCAAGAGGCCGGACGGTCAAGATCCGCACCCGGAGCGGCCGGAAGCCGACCATTCCGACACGACCTGCGAAGACGCGCTGCCGAACACCCCCCGCAGCGGCGGCCTTTCTGTCACGATGCGGTGGGACGGTCCGAACAGCGGACCGCCTTCTGGCGCGGGGGCGGCCGGACCGCACCCGCCCGAGATCGCCGACAGCCGAGACCAATCTTGGGAGTGTCCCTGGTGGCGTACTTCGCTGCAGTGCTTGCTCGCACCGGTGCCGGGTGGGACGTGAGCGAAACCGAACTCGACGACGTAGAGACCCTGGCCGACCTGACCGACCTGGCCCGCGAAGCGGCCGAGGACGAGGACACCGTGCTGGTCTTCATCGAGCAGGAGGACGCGTGGTTCGCCGTCCTGCGCATCGACGGTGAGGACGACCCGCGGATCTTCGTCTCCGACGCGGCCGCCGCGGCGCGCAGCTCGTACGGCTCGGTGCTCACCGACGAGTTGATCGAACAGGACGGGGAGGCCGACTTCGACGACCTCGACGGGCTCGTCGCCGGGCTCGACGACGAGGACGGCGCGACCGCCGAGGACGACTCCGACGAGGACGACGAGGAGCCGGCCGGCGGCCGGGCCGCGAGCCCGGTCGGGCCGATCGGCGACTCCGAGCTGCTGACCGAGTTCGGGATGACCGCCGCCGACCTGCTGGAGCTGGCCGGCGAGGGCTCCGCGCCGGGCGACGCGCTGGGCGAGATCGCCGAGGCGCTGGGCTGCGGCGAGGTCCTGGAGGCCGTTCGGTAGCGGCGGGCCCGGTGCCCGACACTGGGTCCATGCAGCCCGCCCCCCTTTCCACCACCGACCCCGGTGCGCGGCCGCGGATCGCCCCGCTGCCCGCCCCCGAACGCCCCGATCCGGTCCGCGACCGGTGGCGGGGCCGGATGCGCCTCGCCATCGAGGAGGCCGCACTGGCCACCGCCACCGGTGACGTTCCGGTCGGGGCGTTCGTCCTCGCCCCGGACGGCACCGTGCTCGGCCGCGGCCACAACGTCCGCGAGGCGGACGGCGACCCGACCGGCCACGCCGAGGTGGTGGCGATCCGCGCGGCCGCCCGGGCCCTGAACGAGGCCGCGCGGAGCACCCCCGGCCAGGACGGCGACGCCCGCCGGGCCGGCGAGTGGCGCCTGACCGGCTGCACCCTGGTCGTCACCCTCGAACCCTGCACCATGTGCGCGGGCGCGATCGTCCTCTCCCGCCTCGCCCGGGTCGTCTTCGGCGCCTACGACCCCAAGGCCGGCGCGGCCGGCTCGCTCTTCGACGTGGTCCGCGACAACCGCCTCAACCACCGCCCCGAAGTGGTCGGCGGCGTCCTCGCCGAGGAGTGCACCGCCCAGCTGCTGGCCTTCTTCGACACCCAGCGCTGACCGCCCCGGAACGGATTTCGCCCCGTCCCCCCGATCCGGTAGAGTTCCCCTCGGTAGCGTGTCCGAGCGGCCAAAGGAGCACGCCTCGAAAGCGTGTGTGGGGGCAACTCCACCGTGGGTTCGAATCCCACCGCTACCGCTTCTCGAAGGGCCCGACCGGTTCACCGGTCGGGCCCTTCGGCGTTCCCCGGCCCCGCGGGGCCGGCGGTTGGGACGGGGACGCGCCCCGGAAAAGGCGAGGGGCCCCGCGCTCCCGGGCGGTTGACCACCGTGCCCAGGGGAGTGCGGAGCCCGGCCGGAACCTCGCGGTCCAGCGGTGGGGGCAGCAGCTCCGGGGGGACGAGCTGCTGCCCCGGCGGAGGTCCCACAACCGGGTCCGCTTCGGGGGAAGCCGCGGTGCCCGGTCCCACAGCGGGGACCTCCGGATCGCCGTACCGGGGATTCCTGCCAGATCCTCGGTACATCAACCATCCTGCCGCGCCTCCCCGGTGGGGACATCCGGACAAAGCCCTGTCCGCGCGGGACCTTCGTCCCGGCGGGTGAACACGGCCCTCACCCCTTGCGCCGTCCGGTGGATAAGCTGCGGGTGGCAGGGCCGTGCGGGGAGAGGGCGGCGGCCCGACTCAGGGAGGCAGGCCCGTTCGATGGCTCAGGCGAAGAAGGTGGCCATGTGGATCGTGGTCATCTTCGTCATCTACACGATCATCACCTCACCGGAGCGCTCGGCGGACCTGGTGAAGTCCGGCTTCGTGGGCATCTCGGACGCCGCCAAGGCGGTCGGCTCGTTCATGACCGGACTGGTGCGCTAGTACCGTTGCGGGGTCCGTCCGTCGGGGGCGCACCCGTGACCGCGCGCGCCCTCCCCCACCCGCGAGGAGCGGCATCGTGATCCGGCACCTGGTCCTGTTCAAGCTCAACGAAGGCGTCACCGAGGAGGACCCGCGGGCCGTCGCGGGCGCCAAGGCGTTCGCCGAGCTCGGCGCGCTGATCCCCGAGCTGCGCGAGTGGGAGTGCGGCTGGAACTTCACCGAGCGGGACATCGCCCAGGACTTCGCCATCAACAGCCTGGTCGAGGACCGCGCGGCGCTGGCCGCGTACCTCGGCCACCCGGCCCATCAGGCCGCCGCCGCGCAGTGGCGCGAGTTCGCCACCTGGGTGATCGCCGACCTGGAGGTCTGACCCCCTCCCGGCCACCCCTCGTACACGCACGACCCGCCTCCCCCCGCCCTCCGCACGCGAGCGGGGGGTCTGGCGCGCTCCGCCGAATGCTGGACGGCCCGTCAACACGCCTCTACCGGGTGCTTGCCCGGCCACAGAGCGACTTGTGATGCTATGACCGGTTTTGCCGGAAATTGGCGAGGTGGTTCACGAGGGAGGGGTGACGTGTCCGTGCGGACGCAGCAGGGCAGTGCGCCGGAGGACCGGATCGAGGACCTGCCGGACCCTGTCGAGCTGGCCGCCCGACGCTCCGGCGGACGCGGCGCCGTGGACGTCCGCACCCTCACCCGGGTCCTGTTCGAGCGGCTCGCCGAACTCCCGCCGGGCGCCCCCGAACGCGCCCGGGTCCGCTCCGCCCTGATCGAGATCAACATCCCGCTGGTCCGCTACGCCGCCACCCGCTTCCGCAGCCGCAGCGAACCGATGGAGGACATCGTCCAGGTCGGCACCATCGGCCTGATCAACGCCATCGACCGCTTCGACCACGAGCGCGGCGTCCAGTTCCCCACCTACGCGCTGCCCACCATCCTCGGCGAGATCAAGCGCTACTTCCGCGACAACGTCCGCACCATGCACGTCCCGCGCCGGCTCCAGGAGCTCTGGGTGCAGGTCAGCGGCGCCATGGAGGAGCTGACGGTCACCCACGGCCGGGTCCCCAAGGTCCCCGAGATCGCAGCGAACCTGCGCATCCCCGAGGAGGACGTCCGGGCCTGCCTGGACGCCGGCCGCGCCTACAACGCCGCCTCGCTGGAGGCCGCCCAGGAGCACGAGGGCGGCCTCGCCCTGCTCGACCGGCTCGGCTACGAGGACTCCGCCCTCACCGACGTCGAGCACCGCGACATGGTCCGCCACCTGCTGGTCCAACTCCCCGAGCGGGAACGGCGGATCATCATGCTCCGGTTCTTCGCCAACCTCACCCAGTCGCAGATCTCCACCGAGCTCGGCATGTCCCAGATGCACGTCTCCCGCCTGCTGTCCCGGATCCTGTCCCGGCTGCGCACCGGCAACTCCTGGGAGGAGTGAGCCGCCTCCTGTTGCCCCGTGTCACCGCCGGATGACGAGTCACCACGTTCGGGTTTGCCGGGGCCGGTGCGCCGGTATTGAGCAGGAAGACCCGTCGACCGGGAACCACCGCGCGGTGGCGGCCGTTCGACAGACAGTCACGAGGGGGGTGGGCGCGTGTTCACAGAACCGGGCAGTGCGGTCATCGAAGCCGAAGCCGTCGCCGTACAGATCCCGGCCCAGGCCGGTCCCGCCGAGGCCCCCGACCGGGCCCTCGACACCCGCACGCTGTCCCGGGCGCTGTTCCGCCGGCTCGCCGGGCTGGAGTCCGGCAGCGCGGAGCACACCTACGTCCGGGACACCCTGATCGAGCTCAACCTGCCGCTGGTCCGGTACGCGTCCGCGCGCTTCCGCAGCCGCAACGAGCCGATGGAGGACATCGTCCAGGTCGGCACCATCGGCCTGATCAAGGCCATCGACCGCTTCGACCCGGACCGCGGCGTCGAGTTCCCGACCTTCGCCATGCCCACCGTGGTCGGCGAGATCAAGCGCTTCTTCCGGGACACCAGCTGGTCCGTGCGCGTCCCGCGCCGCCTCCAGGAGCTGCGCCTGGCCCTCACCAAGGCCGGCGACGAGCTCTCCCAGCGCCTCGACCGCTCCCCCACCGTCCCCGAGCTCGCCGGCTACCTCGGCGTCTCCGAGGAGGACGTGGTGGAGGGCCTGGCCGTCGGCAACGCGTACACCGCCAGCTCGCTCGACTCCAGCCCGGCCGAGGACGACGGCGGCGAGGGCCCGCTCGCCGACCGCCTCGGCTACGAGGACCTCGCCCTCGAAGGCGTCGAGTACCGCGAGTCCCTCAAGCCGCTGCTCGCCAAGCTCCCGCCCCGCGAGCGCCGGATCATCATGCTCCGATTCTTCGGGAACCTGACGCAGTCCCAGATCGGCGAGGAGATCGGCATCTCCCAGATGCACGTCTCCCGGCTGCTCACCAAGACGCTCGCCCACCTCCGCGACGGCCTCACCGCCGAGTAGCGGCAAGTGGGTGGAGGGGCCCGGCGACAGCCGGGCCCCTAGACGGTGCAGCCGGCCCGGAGACTCGCCAGGTGCTCGGCGGTGAGGCCCAGGCCGTCGTGCCAGAAGTGCTCGAAGTCGTCCCAGCCGCGGGCGAGTTCCTCGAAGGCCGCGTCCAGGTAGGCCTCCTCCGCGCGGGCCAGCGGCCGCATCAGCGGGTCGACCCGGGCGATCAGGGCCGCCGAGCGCTCGTTGGTGAGCAGGTAGTCCGCGCGGACGCTCTCCCGGTCCACGCCCAGGGCGGTGAGCAGCAGGGCCGCCGTCCAGCCGGTGCGGTCCTTGCCGGCGGTGCAGTGGAAGAGCACCGGCGCGCCGCCCGCCTCGGCGGCCAGCCGCAGCACGGTGGCGAAGCGGGAGCGGGCGACGGCGTCGGTGACGAACCAGCGGTACATCGAGGTCATCATCGCGGCGGCCCGGCCGTCTCCGAGCGCGGCGTGCACGGCCGCCGGGTCGCCGCTGCCCAGCGCCCGGCGCAGTTCCACGTACAGGTCGAAGTCCGCGGAGAACACCGGCAGGTGGTGCAGGGTCGGCCCGAGCCCGTCGGCCGCCGCGACGGTGAGCGTCGCCGCGGCGTCCAGCGGCAGCACGGCCGCGGGCAGGCCGGGGACGAGGTCGGCCCCGAGGTGGCGGACCTCGTCGAGGCTGCGCAGGTCGACGACGTGCCGCAGCCCGAGCGCGCCGAGCAGCGCCCGGTCGTCCTCGCCGAGCCGGCTGAGCGCCTCGGTGCGCAGCAGCGCGCCGGGGCGGACGGTGCGGCCGTCCGCGGTGCGGTAGCCGCCGAGGTCGCGGGCGTTGGCGGCGGCGGCCAGGCCGAGGCTTCTGGCGGTCTCGGTGGACGGCGCGGTCACGGGTGCCTCCTCGCGGCGGTGCGGCGGACCCGGCCAGTGTAGGCACGCCCGACGGCGGGACCGCCCGGGGTTCCCGGTCGGCCCCGTGCGGGTGCTCCCGGGTGCTACTTGACGGCCAGCCAGATCACGCCGGCGACGACCGCCAGGACCACGATGGCCCCGATGACGACCATCGGGGTGCGGCTCGACGAGGAGCTGCTGCCGTAGGTGGTGACGGTGCCCGGGGCCTGCGCGGCCGGGGCCTCGTCGACGAACGCCCGGAACATCTGGGTGGAGCCGGCGGGGTCGTAGTCGTTGTCAGCCATGGACGGGACTCTAGCCCGCCCGGGCAGCCCGACGACACCCCGGTCCCCGTCCCCGGGCAGGTCTGCACGCTCCCCTCACCTCGGGCGACCGGGGGGTGAACGCACGGTCCGCCGGAATCAAGCCGGACCCGAACGGGTTGTCTCCCGTCATGACCAACAGTGACGCCCCCCGGGTGACCCTCGGCCCCTCCGACCTCGCCGTCTCCCCGCTGGCCCTCGGCGGCAACGTGTTCGGCTGGACGGCCGACACCGCGCAGTCCTTCGCCGTGCTCGACGCGTACGCGGCGGCGGGCGGCAACTTCCTCGACACCGCGGACGTCTACTCGGCCTGGGCGCCGGGCAATTCCGGCGGCGAGTCGGAGACGGTGATCGGCGAGTGGCTGCGCAGCCGCGGCAACCGCGAGCAGATCGTGGTCGCCACCAAGGTCGGCATGCTGTCGGGCCTGGACAACCTGCGCCCGGAGACGATCCGGCGCGGCGCGGAGGAGTCGCTGCGCCGGCTCGGCGTGGAGCGGATCGACCTGTTCTACACCCACCGGGACGACCCGGAGACCCCGGTCGAGGAGATCGTCACGACGCTGGACGCGCTGGTCCGCGAGGGCAAGGTGCGCGAGGTCGCCGCGTCCAACATCGGCCCGGAGCGGCTGGCCGCCTCGCTGGAGTTCGCCGCCCGCGAGGGCCTGGCCAAGTACGTCGCGGTGCAGCCGCACTACAACCTGGTCTCCCGCGACACCTACGAGGGCCCGCTGGCGGACGTGGCCGCCGAGCACGGCCTGTCCGCCGTCCCGTACTACGCGCTGGCCTCGGGCTTCCTGACCGGCAAGTACCGCCCGGGCGCGGCCGTCGACTCGGCCCGGGCCCAGGGCGCGGGCCGCTACCTGGAGGAGCCGCGCGGCCTGCGGGTGCTCGCCGCCCTGGACGAGGTGGCCGCGGCGCACGGCGCGCAGCCCGCCGCGGTGGCGCTGGCCTGGCTGGCCGCGCAGCCGACGGTGGCGGCCCCGCTGGCCAGCGCCCGCACGGTGGAGCAGCTGCCGCCGCTGCTGGCCGCCGCCTCGCTGGAGCTGACCGGGGCGGAGCTCAAGCTGCTCTCCGAGGCGTCCGCCTGACGCCTCGTCGGGCCGCACGACGGCGCCCCTCCCGCAGCACGCGGGAGGGGCGCCGTCGGTTTCCCCGCCGTCCGGTTGTCCCGGCCGTTCAGGGGCGGCCGAAGAAGTCCGGGTAGTAGCCGCTGTTGAGGCGGGAGACCCGGACGTCCTTGCCGGGGCGCGGGGCCTCCACGTACGTCCCGTCGCCGAGGTAGATGGCCACGTGGTGGATGCCGGATATCCGGCCGTTGCTGGACCAGAACACCAGGTCGCCGCGCTGCAGCTGCCCGGAGCCGATCGGGGTGGCGGCCCGGTACTGGTCGTCGGCGACCCGCGGGGTGGAGACCCCGGCCCGGCGGAACGCCTGCTGGACCAGGCCCGAGCAGTCGAACCCGTTAGGCCCGTTGCCGCCCCACACGTACGGCTTGCCGACCTGCGCCAGCGCGTAGGACACCGCCGCCTCCACCCCGCTCGCGGCGGACTGGCCGGACTGGCCGGACGAACCGGCGGACTGCCCGGAGGAGCCGCGGTCGCCGGTCCGGGCGACGTAGACGTCGTGGTGGCTGGTGTAGCGCCACTCGCCGGCCGCGTTCCTGAACCAGTAGACCCGGCCGTCCCAGCCCTGCCGGATCCCGCCGGAGGACTGCGCGGGGGCGGACTTCGCCGGCGGGGACTGCGGCTGCGCGCTCTTCGCGCCGCCGGTGCGGTCCAGGTAGACGTTGCGCCACTTGGTGTAGCGCCACTCGCCGGCCGCGTTCTTGAACCAGTAGACCTTGCCGTCCCAGCCGGGGCCGGACGGCGCGGGCATGGCCTGCGCGGTGCCCGCGTCGAGGCCGAGGCCGACCGCTCCGGCGCCCGCCAGCACGGTGCCGGCCAGCAGGGCCGACCGCACGGCGCGGTGTATTCGGCCCACCCGCTCGGCCGCGCCGGACCCGCCGGTGCGGACGGCCGACCGGGCGCACGCGGCGCAGCGGCAGGCCGGCGCACCGTCGGATTCGGCGAAGCCCAGCAGCGGGGCCCCGGCGAAACCCGGGAGGTCGGTGGGGTCGGTGGATATCGAGGCGAGCGCGGTGGTCACGCGGGTTTCCCTTCCTTGCGGTGCGGGCGGGCGGCCGGGGCGGGCACCGAGGCGGTGACCCCGGCCGGGGCGACGAACGCGACCAGCAGCTGCTCCATCAGGGCGCTGCGCGCGCTGTCGTCCAACTCGTGGGCGGTGGCGCGCTCCAGGCGTCGCACCGCGAGGGCGGCGGCCTCCACCGCGTCGTCCACCAGGACGGTCCGCAGCCCGGCGTCCAGGTCGGCGAGCCGGCGGCGGCGCATCGACTCGGCGACCTCCGGCGCGTAGTCCAGGGCCAGCGGCTGCACCGAGTACACCTCGACCCCGGCCGGGGCGGTCTCGGCGGCCAGCGCCCGGGTCAGCTCGTCGGCGAACCACTGGCCGTCGCGCAGCGCGGGCCCGGGTGCGGAGTTGGAGTCGCACGGCAGCAGGGAGGCGGTTCGGGTAAGGACGGCCTGCACCTGCTCGCGCAGATACGTTTCGTGTTCGGCGATGCCCAGCGTCACCCGGGCGGTGTCCTTGACCCGCCAGACGATCAGCAGCCGCACCACCAGCGGCGTCCCGGCCCGGTCGGTGACGTGCACCGGCTCGCTGCGCCAGTGCCGCAGCCGGACGTCCACCCGGCGGCGGCGCAGCAGCGGGTTCACCCAGAGCAGGCCGGTGCGGCGGACGGTGCCCCGGTAGCGGCCCCAGCGGGTCAGCACCCGGGTCTCGCCGCCCGGGTTGGAGAGCATCCCGCCGAGCGCGGCCAGCATGACCAGCCCGATCCCGCTGACCGCGGCGACCGTGCCGTCGCCGACCTGGGCCCGCCCGCTGTCCAGCGCGGCCGGGCCGCGCAGGTCCGGCACCCCGGGCAGTTGCGGGAGCACCCCGGCCCGGGCCAGCACCAGCAGCACCCCGGCCGCGCCGGCCAGCAGCACCAGCAGCGGCAGCCAGCCCGGCAGGGCGAACGCGCGCCGCTCGCGCAGCGACTGGTCCGCGCGCGGCGGTCGGCGGTGGGTCGCGGCCTCGGCCGCGGTCGGGTGCGCCGCCACCGGCTCGGCGCCGGCCGCGCTGAGCCGGCGCAGTTTGCCGGACGGGGCGCCGGCGGGCTCGACGGTGACGGGCTCGACGGCGGGCCGGGGCGCGGGCGGGAGCACGGACGGGTCGTCCGCGCCGACCGGCACCAGGCGGGCCGGGTCGACGGCCGGGTTCACCACCGGGAGCGGCTGGGTGGCCGGCCCCCGGTCGAGACCGTCCTCGGCCGGCGGGGCGGTGGTGATCAGCGGCTTGGCCACCGCTCTGGCGACCGCCTTGGACAGTTGGGTCGCACCGACCGGGGGCTCGGGTGCGGCGGGGGGCCAGGAGTTGGGTCGCGGCGACGAGTCGCGGGTGACGTCCATGCACGTGTCCTAAGGGTCAGAGTGTCGCGCACCGGGCGGCCCGGATCTGACGGGCAGTGCCAGACTCAGGCTAAGTTGATAAGTCATCAAATGCGACATTTGCCAAGGGGTGTGTCGGTTTGTCCGCTCAGCGGACACGGGACGGCCCGCCCGCGCTGAGCTGCGGGAACGAGCGGGCCGACCGGAGCTCGGAACCGGAACGGACGGGCCGTCAGCGACGCCGGGTGCCACTCCCCCGGCCGAACACCCGGCGGGTCAGCAGCCCCACGCCCGCCGCGATCAGCAGCGCCCCGCAGGCCAGCCCGCGCCACCCGGTGGCCGCCGCCCGGTGCGCCGCCGCCACCACGTCCGGCGGCGGCGCGGCCGGCGTCCGCGACTGCGGCTGCGCCTGCGCCTCGTCGTCCTGCGGCTCCGGATCGGGAGCGGCCACTGCCGGGTCGTCGGACGCCGGGACCAGGGCCGACGCCGACGCCGACACCGACGCCAACGGGGCCTGGGACGGCGGAACGGACGGTGGAACGGACGGCGGAGCGGACAGGACCGTCACAGCGGCCGAGGCCCCCCGAGTCGACGTCGGCACCACCGGCGACGGTGTACCGGCCGGAGACGTCGCGGCGGGCGGGGTCGCGGCGGGCGGCGGCGTGGTCGCGGGCGGCGTGCCTCGGGTCGGCGCGACCGCCGCAGGCTCCACCGGACGGCCCGGCACCCCGGACGGCGCGGGCGCCGCAGCGAGCTGACCACCCGTCGGACCGACGGTCGACGGCACCGCAGGGGCTGCCGGAACGGCCACCGGGGCGGGAGGAACCGGCGGTGCCACGTCCGACGGCACCGGCAACGTCAACGCGGGCCCGGCCACCCCACCGGAAGACTCCGACGCGGATGCGGACGGCGAAGGCGACGCACTCGGCACCACGATCGGCAGCACCACGTCCGGCGGCACCGGCAACGTCAGCTCGGGCTCGGAAGCCCCACCGGACGGCGAGGACGACACGGACGGGGCGGGCGACGCCGATCCGGACGCGGACGGCGACGGCGACGGGGCTGCGGACGTGGACGCGGACGGCACCGTGGACGGCGACGGCGACGCACTGGGCACGTCGTCCTGCCCACCCGTCGGCGGCACCACGATCGGCAGCACGTCGGGCGGCACCGGCACCACCGGTACCACCGGCGTGGGCACCGCCGGGATCGGCACGGAGGGCACGGCACTTGACGATGCGTCGGGCACAGCCACCACCGACGCCGACGCCGAAGCCGAACCGGACGGGGACGCGGAGGCCGACGCGCTCCCACTCACGCTCGCACTCGCGCTCGCGCTCGGACTGGCCGTCACCTCGGCACTCGCACTCGGCGCCGCACTCACACTCGGGCTCGGGCTCGGCGTCACAGCCGGACTCGGACTCGCGCTCGAACTCGGGCTAGCGCTCCCGCCCGGCGTCGCCGTCGCCGCCGCTGCCGCGACGCGGACTGGCACCGGGTCGCCCGGGGTGCCATTGCCCGCCGGGTCGGTGGCGGTGGCGAGGAGGGTGAGGTCGCCGGGGGCGAGGTCGTGGGCGGGGGTGCAGGACCAGGTGCCGTCGGGGGCGGTGACGGCGCTGCAGGCGGTGGTGCGTTCGTCGCCGTGGCCGGTGGTGGCGGTGACGGTGACGGTGGTGCCGGGTTCGGCGCGGCCGGTGAGCTTGGGGCGGGCGGTGTGCAGGAGTTCGCCGCTGCCGGGGGCGGTGAACTGCGGGCGGTCGGGAGCGACGGTGTCGACGGTGAGGGCGACCGCCTTGCCGTCCGCGTGGTTGCCGGCGCCGTCGTCGGCCCGCGGGGTGAGCTGGTAGCGGCCGTCGGCGAGGTTCTCGACCGGCAGGCAGGACCAGGTGCCGTCGGCGGCGACGGCGGTGGAGCACAGGTCGCCGCGGCCCTGGCCGGGGGCGTCCGCGGTGACGGTGACGGTGGAGCCGGGTTCGCCGAGGCCGGTGAGCAGCAGGCCGGGGTCGTTGGTGTAGGCGGGCAGGGTGAGGACAGGGGCGGTGGGCGGCGTGGTCCGGACGGTCAGCCGGAACTCGTCGCCGCGCAGCACCATGCCGGTGCGGGTGGTCTCCACCGGGACGAGGGTGTGGGTGCCCTCGGCGAGCGGCCGGTCGGGGCGGCAGCTCCAGGAGCCGTCGTTGCCGGCCTTGGCGGTGCACAGGGTGGTGCCGTTCTCCTGGACGGCGATGCTCGCCCCGGCGACCGCGCCGTCGCCGCGGAACTCGGGGCGGGGCTCCCGGGTGGTGCTGCCGGGGACGGGCAGGCCGACCTGGGGTTTGGCGGCGCCGATCGAGATGCCGACCTTCTGGTCGACGACCTGCCCGGAGTCCGCGAAGCCGCCGGGGGCGACGAGTTGGGAGCCGCTGCGGGCCAGCCGCAGCCGGACCCAGGTGTCGCCGCCGGCCGCCCCGGGCGGGACCTGCCACTCCAGGGCGGCGTGGTCCGCCCCGGCGGGGACGTCGGCCTGCACCCGCTCGAGCGGGTCGAAGCGGCCGTTGTGGTCGAAGTCGATCCAGCCGGCCAGGACGGCGGGGCCGCCGCCCGCGTTGACCGGCACGTCCAGGTGGTAGTAGCGGCCGACCGCGGCCTCGGTGGGGAACTTCAGCGTCGGGTCGGCGCCCTGGTACTCGGCGCGGCCGGGCTGCAGCAGCGGCGGGGGCGGGCTGGCCCAGGGGCTGCGGCGGCTCTCCCCGCCATCGATCTCCACGCTGGGGGCGACCGGCCCGGCGTCGGGCGGCGGCGGGGGCGGGCTCGCGGGCGGGCCGGGCTGCAGCGGCTGCTCGACGGACTGGGCGAGGCCGGGGCGGGCCCGGGTGGCGGAGGTCGCGGCGTCCTGCCCGAGGAACAGGTCGGAGACCAGGTGGGAGACGTTCCCGTACTCCTGCGGGGCGCTGCCGAGGCCCTCGTCGAGGGTGACGGTGTACGCCTGGCGGAGCGGGGCGGGCGGGGTGGTGGAGCCGTCCCGGGCGGTGGAGCGCTGCTCGACGCGCAGCGACACGGTCGTGACGGTGCCGGCGAGTTCGAGGGTGCCGGTGCCGTCGGCGGTGCCGTCCGGCCCGGCGTCGGGGGCGGGGGCGAGCTCGCCGGCGCCGACCGTCCAGCCGGGCCAGCCGGTGCGGCCGACCAGGGCGGGGGCGGCGGGGCTGCCGCCGGTGACGGTCAGCCGGGTGCTGGTGCCGGTGCTGCCGTCCTTCGAAGTGGCCGTTCCGGCAAGGCCGCTGACGTGCAGTCGGGGGTTGCGGACCGGGCGGGAGAAGGAGAGCTGGAGGGTGCCGAGGGTGTGCCAGGAGCCGTCGGCGCGGGGGCGGCGCTCGGCGGCCTGGAAGGTCTCGGCCGGGTCGCCGGGGCGGATGCCGTCGGTGTAGGGGCCGGCGCCGCCGCCGGTGCGGTCGGCGAGCTTGCCGGGCGCGGTGTCGACGCCCACCCCGGGGACGGCCGCGTAGTCGAACTGGACGGTGAGGCCCGAGGGCAGGACGGCGCGCCGCTCGGCGGACCAGCTGTCCGGGGTCTGCTGGGCGGCCACCGGCGGGATGCCGAGGCCGGTGAGCAGCCCGGTGGCGATCAGCGCGGCGGTGCGCCGGCCGATGCGGGGGTGCGGCCGGTCACGGTCGGCCGGGCGGGCGTCGGGGGCCGGGGCCCGGTGCGGGAACTGTCGGCACATCCGGCTCTCCTCTCGGTGTCGTCGTCCGCCGGAATCGCGGTCCGATCACCATCGCGGTCCGATCGCCCTTCGCCCGAATGGTCATGACGATCCGACAAAAGGTAATCACGATCTGGTTTCGGTCATACCGCAACACCCGCTCATTTCCCCCGACACCACCCGATTGGCGGCCACTCGGTCAGCAGCATCTGGATACCCGCCCGACTCACCGTCAACTCCCACGAACAGGCACCAATCGGGCGCTACCGCCCAGTTGTTGACTTCCCGTCAATCCGGCCTGTTCGAATTGGTGGGTTTATCAGTAGAGTCGGCGGGCGTGACAATCGATCCCACTCTCATCAAGAGCAGCTTCGCCGTCGTCGAGCCCCACGGCAGCGAGGTCACCGCCTACTTCTACGCCCACCTGTTCGAGCACAACCCGGATGTGCGCAAGCTCTTCGCCGAGCACATGAACGACCAGCAGGACCGCCTCTGGGCCGCGATAGGCACCCTGGTCAACCGGCTCGAGGACACCGACACGGTGGTCAACGTGCTCCAGGGCCTGGGCCGCCGGCACATCGGCTACGGCGCCCTCCCCGAGCACTTCCCCGCCGTCGGCGGCAGCCTGCTCGCCTCCCTCGCGCACTTCGCCGGCGACGCCTGGACCCCGGAGATCGAGGCCGCCTGGACGGCGCTCTACGGCGTCATCACGGATGTCATGAGCGCGGCAATGACCGAAGAAGCCGCGGGCTGAGAGCCCCCCGGTGCCCTTCGACCCCGCGGTCATCCGCGCCAGCTTCGCCGTCGTCGAGCGCCGAGCCGATCAGCTGACCAAGTTCTTCTACGCCCACCTCTTCACCAACAACCCCGGTGTCGAAGAGCTTTTCCCGGCCAGGCTCGCCGAACAGCGCGACCGCCTCTTCGCCGCACTCACCCAACTCGTGCTGCGGCTGGAGGAACCGGAGAAACTCACCGGCTACCTGGCGGCACTCGGGCGCGACCACCGCAAGTTCCAGGCCGCGCCCGAGCACTACCCCGCCGTCGGCGCCAGCCTGATCGCCGCGCTCAAACACTTCTCCGGCCACTACTGGACCCCCGAGATCGAGAAGGCCTGGACCGAGGCCTACACCGTCATCTCCCAGGCCATGATCGACGCCGCCGCGGCCGTCCCCGACTCCACCCCGCGCTGGTGGAACGCCGAGATCACCGGCCACCGCCGCGCCACCTCCGACCTCGCGGTGCTCACCCTGCGGCCCGACCGGCCGTACCCGTTCACCGCGGGCCAGTACCTGACGGTCTGCTCCGACCGCCGGCCCCAGGTCTGGCGGCCCTACTCCGTCGCCTGCGCACCCCGTTCCGACAACACCCTGGAACTGCACGTCCGCCGGGTCCCCGACGGGACGGTGTCCACCGCCCTGGTCGACGAGGTCCGGCTCGGCGAACGGCTCCGGCTCGGCCCGCCGCTCGGCGAGGCCGTGCTCGCGCCCGGCTCCGACCGGCCGCTGCTGATGGTCGCGGCCGGCAGCGGCTGGGCCCCGGTCCGGGCCCTGCTGGAACAGCTCGCCCAGGACGGCGGACGGCCCGCCACGGTCTTCATCGCCGCCCGCGGCGACCGGGACCTGTACGACCTGGACTCCGTGCACGCCATGGTCCAGGAACACGCCTGGCTGCACGCCGTGCTCTCCGCACCCGACCGCGGCGCCTCCCGCAACGAGGCCGTCCGGCTGCTCCGCGAGGGCCTGCGCGAGTACGGCGACTGCTCCGGGCACGACATCCACCTGTCCGGCCCGCCCGACCTCGTCCCCGCCGTCGGTGCCCAACTCCTCGAGCAGGGCGCCGAGTCCACCCTCCTCCGGCACGATCCGGTCACGCCCACCTTCAACCGCAGCCGCCCGCTCACCCCCGCGGAGTGGTTCCTCGAAGAACGCGACGTGCCCTGGATCAACCGGACCGAACTCGGCTGACGCCGGTCCTGCCGCCCCCCGACCACCACAACGGGGGGCGGCAGGACCGGCGACACCCGGCGGGAGCACGACGAAGGCCCCGGGCGGGAACCCGGGGCCTTCGGCTGGTGCGCTCAGCAGGATTCGAACCTGCAACCTCTTGATCCGTAGTCAAGTGCTCTATCCGTTGAGCTATGAGCGCTCGGACGGCCCCTTGCGGAACCGCGAGCGGAGATTGGTGCGCTCAGCAGGATTCGAACCTGCAACCTCTTGATCCGTAGTCAAGTGCTCTATCCGTTGAGCTATGAGCGCTCGCCCCGGTGGACTGGCCTCCTGGGCGGTGCGGGGACAACATTACATGACCGGCGACCTGGGACGAAATCGATTGCCACCGGCCCCGTCGCCCCCGGCCGGGGCCCTCCGGGCGGCCCCCGGGTGAACTTCCGGCGACAACGCAGGAGCCCCGCCGGCCTGTGACCGACGGGGCTCCCGGTGAGCGGAGGCGGAGGGATTTGAACCCTCGATGGACGGTAAAGCCCAAACCGCATTAGCAGTGCGGCGCCATAGACCGGACTAGGCGACGCCTCCAACACCCGGACCGCGACCGGCACTCCGGCGCGTTCCGTGCGACTGCGATGATGCCACAGCCGACGGCCCCGGCACCAACCACCACAACGATACTGGCCGGGTCGTCCACGGCGCAAAGAAGAATGAGATACTTCCCTCTCCGAGGAGAGCCAGAGCCGCCCGTCGCAGCGGCGGCCCGAAGCCGTGAGGAGACCTGTCGACGTGAGCAGCAGGCCGACCCGAGGCGCTGCTCGCCTCGCCGCGATACTCGATGCACTGCCCGACCCGCTGCTGCTGGTGAACAGCAACGGCACCGTGGTCGACGTCAACAAGGCCGCCGTGGAAAGCCTGCAGGCACCCGGCACCTCGTTGGTCGGGATGGGCGTGCTGGACCTGCTGCCGGAGTTCGACCCCAGTCGGATCCCGGGTTCCATGCGGCCCCCCGCGAGCGAGACCGAGAGCCTTGACCGACCGGTCCGGATGACCGCCCGCCGCACCGACGGCACCGCCTTCACCGTCGAGGTGTCCGGCAACGACTTCACCGACGAGGGCGGCGGGGAGGCGCACGGCTTCCTGTCCTTCAGCACCAACGACCAGGGGCTGCTGCTGCTCCTGGTCCGCGACATGTCGGCCCGGCTCGGGGTCGAGTCCGAGCTGCGCCGCCAGCACAAGCAGACCGAGATGATCCTGCGCGCCGCCGCCGAGGGCGTCCTCGGCGTCGACCTGGAGGGCCGCGTGGTGCTGGTCAACCCGGCCGCCGCGCACATCCTGGACTTCCGGGCCAGCGAGCTCGGCGGCCGCGAACTGCACCCGCTGATCCAGCACTCGCAGCCCGACGGCAGCCCGCTCGCCGCCGAGAGCTCCGCGCTGATGGACACCCTGCACTCCGGCCGCAAGCACCGGATCCGCAACACCGTGCTGTGGCGCAAGGACGGCCGGCCGGTCACCGTCGACCTGACCACCGCCCCGGTCCGGGACGGCGAGCAACTGGTCGGCGCGGTGATGACCTTCACCGACCGCACCCGCGAACTCGCCCTCGCCGCCCGCAACGAGCACCTCACCGCCGTCCTGGAGACCGAGCTCGGCGGGGCCCTCACCGCGCTGCACGGCCGGATCGACGCGCTCGCCGCCGACCCCGCCGGGCAGCTCTGGCCGGAGGCCAACTGGACGCTGCGCCGGCTCGCCGACGAGTGCCGCCGGTTCGGGAAGCTGATCGACGGCGTCCTGGAGCACCAGCGCTTCGAGGCCGCCGCCGACCGCGGCAAGGCCGCCCTCGACCGCGAACGCGTCGGCCTGGACGAGGTCGTGCAGCTCGCCGTCGAACGGGCCGGGGAGCTCGTCGGGCCCGGCCGGGTCCGCTACTCGGTGCACGCCGCCGCCGTGAAGGTGCTCGCCGACCGCGAGCGGCTCGCCCAGGCGCTCGCCCACCTGGTGGCCGACGTCAGCGGGGTCACGCCGGTGCCCGAACCCGCCCGGGCCGAGGGCGAGTCCGCCCCCGCCGGGGTCCCGTTCGCCGGGCCCGCGCCGGCCGGCGAGCAGCCCCCGATGGTGGTGCTGGCCGCCGCCCGGCGCGGGGACGTCGCCCGGGTCGAGGTGCGCGGCCCGGCCCGCGGCTCCAGCGCCGTGCACCTGCCGATCGCCCGGGCCGCCGTCCAGCGGCACGGCGGCGTGCTCCAGCGCCACGACCTGCCCGACGGGGCCGGCGCCACCTACGTGGTGGAACTGCCGCTCGACCCCGACGGCGACGCGTCCGGCGGGCCGGACAAGCAGCAGCACGTCCCCAAGGACTCCGACACCGCGATGATCCCGGACCTGCCCGGCCAGCCCGCGCCGGTCGAGCCCCGGCCGGACGGCGACGAGGCCCCCGGCGCGAAGCCGGAGGCCGAGGCGCGCGCCGACGACACCCAGGGGTCCGGCCGGCGCCGGGCCCGGGCGGCCGCGGAGCGCGGCGGCCAGGACGCGCCGGAGCAGCCGGCCCCGCGCGGGCCGATCGCGCTCGGCGCCGGGCCGTCCGCGGACGACACCTCCGGCGGCGGCGCGATCGCCCTCGGGCCGGCCGAGGGTGCCGAGGGCGGCACCCGTTCCGGCCGGCGGGCCCGCCGGGCCGCCGCGCAGGCCGCGTCCGGCGACAGCTCCGGAGCGCTGCACATCCCCGGCGTGCCCGACCCCGGGACGCCCGTGTACCCGGGCCTGGAGAGCGCGCTGGCCGCCTCGACGCCGGAGCCGGTCACCCCGACCGCCCAGCCCACCGGGCGCCGGCGGCGGCTCGCGCTGCCCGCCGACACCGCGCAGAGCGCGGAGGAGGTGACGGCGGTCCTGCCGCCCGTCCCCGCCCTGGACCCGGCCCCGCCGGCCGCGCCCGCCCCGGATGCCGGGGCCGCGCCGGCCGCGCCGTCGAACGGCGCGCTGGAGGTCGCCCGGCCCGCCGCGCCGGCCCTGCCCCCCGCCGCCCCGGACGCCGCCGCCCAGGCCCCCGAGCCGGTCGGCAGCGGGCTCGGCGAACTGCTGCCGCCGCGGCCGATGGGCGGCTTCCAGGCCGCCTTCCCGGCCGCGTTCCCCAACGCCCCGGTGCCGGGCCCCGCGCCCGCGCCGAACGCGCTGCCCGCCGGCGGGAGCACCCCGTCCGCGGTCGACCCGGTGCTGCTGAACGGCCAGCGCCTGAACGGGGCCGCCCCGCAGGGCGAGGGCGGCGGACCGGGGGCGGCCCTGGCGCTGCCCGGCGCGGCCGGGGCGTCCGGCGGCCCGGTCGAGGGGCGCACCCCGCCCCGGCCGGTCGCCGAACTCGCCCCCGCCAAGGACCTCCCGTCGGACGGCCCGCGCCCGCTGCTGGTGTGGCCCGAGCCCGACCCGTCCACCCGGGGCGCGCTGGAGGTCCGGGGCTTCCGCCCGGTCGTCGTCGCCTCCCGCGAGGAGGTGGACGCGCAGGTGCCGCAGGCCCCCGCCGCGCTGTTCGTCGACCCGCTGACCGGGCCGATCACCCGCACCGCGCTGCAGTCGCTGCGCACCGCCGCGCTGGCCGGGCGGGTGCCGGTGCTGCTGGCCGCCGGCCTCGGCCAGGCCACCCGGGACGCCGCGTACGGCGCCGACCCGGCGGTGCTGCTGCGGGCGCTCGCGCCCCGGGACGGCGAGAACCACGCGGCCCGGGTGCTGCTGGTGGAGTCCGACCCGGAGGTCGCGGCGGCGCTGGTGGCCAGCCTGGAGCGGCGCGGCATGCACGTCGAGCACGCCGCCGACGAGAACGAGGCGGTGGCCCGGGCCAGCAGCCTCCAGCCGAACCTGGTGGTGCTGGACCTGCAGCGGATCGAGCGGCAGCACCTCGGCCTGCTCGACTGGCTGCGCGCCAACGACCGCCTGCACCGCACCCCGCTGGTCGTCTACACCTCGGCCGACCTGGACCCGCAGGCCCGGGCCGGGCTGCGAACCGGCGAGAACGTGCTGTTCCTCGCCGAGCGCTCCACCACCGAGGACGTGCAGGGCCGGATCGTCGAACTGCTGGCCCGGATCGGCGCGTTGGGCCAGGTCGTGACGGCGGGCAGCGGCGCCTCGTTCTGACGCTCCGTCAACTCGCCTGCGCAGGTGGCCCGGCCAGTGGGAGGCGGGCCACCAGGCGGGCGCCGTGCGGGTGTTCGGCGACGACCAGGGTGCCGCCGTGGTGCTCGGCCAGGTCCCGGGCGATGGCCAACCCGAGGCCAGCGCCGCCGAGTTCGCGGCTGCGGGCGTCGTCGAGCCGGGTGAAGCGCTCGAACACCCGCTCCCGGTCCGGCTCCGGGATGCCCGGGCCGTCGTCGCGCACCTCCAGCACCAACTCGTCCGCCTCGACGGACAGTTCGACCTCCACCCGGCTCGCGGCGTAGCGCTGGGCGTTGTCGACCAGGTTGGTGAGCAGCCTGGTCAGCCAGGTGCGGCTGCCCAGCACCCGTGCCCCGTCGGCGAGTTCGGCCCGGACCGGGACCCGGTCGGCGATCCGGGCGTCCAGGACGTCGGCGAACAGGACGTCCAGGTCGAGGAGTTGGGTGGCGACCGGGTCGGCGGCGTCCAGCCGGGCGAGCAGCAGCAGGTCCGTGGCGAGGTCCTGCAGGCGGACGGTGTCCTGGAGGGCGTCGGCGAGCAGTTCGGGCCACAGCTCCGGGTCCGGGTGGGCCAGCGCGACCTCCAGTTGGGTGCGCAGCACGGCGATGGGGCTGCGCAGTTCGTGCGAGGCGTCGGCGATGAAGCGGCGCTGGCGCTGCCCCGCGTCCTCCAGCCGGTCCAGGGTGGAGTTGACGGTGACGGCGAGCCGGGAGACCTCGTCGCCGGTGGGCGGCACCGGGACCCTGCGGTGCAGGTCGTGGCCGGTGATCTCGGCGACCTCGGAGCGGATCGCCTCCACCGGGCGCAGCGCCCGGCCGGTGACCCGCCAGGTCACCAGTGCCACCAGGGCCACCAGCAGCGGTAGTCCGACGGCGAGCGCGGCGGCGGCGGTCCGGCCCGCCGCGTCCACCGTGCCCAGGGAGGCCGCCGCGTAGACGGTGAGCTGCCCGTCCGGGCCGGTGACGGACACCGAGACCACCCGCTGCCGCGGGTCGTCGGTCGGCCCGCCGGCGTACAACGTGCCTTCCCCGTCCAGGAGTCGGCGCTTGTAGGGCGGGGCGGGCAGCGGGACCTCGGGCGGTACCGGGGCGTCCGCGCCGAGTTCGCCGGCCAGGTCGGGCGTGGTGGCGACCAGCCGGCCCGTGCTGTCGACCACCTGGACCGACCCGCCGGGCCCGCCGATGATCGGCGGCAGGTGCTGGCGCTCCGCCATCGCGGCGACCTTGGAGGCCTGCCGGACGGCGGTCTGCTGGACGTCGCGGGCCAGGTTGGCGTGCAGCACGCTGAGCAGGGCCAGCGCGGTGCCGCCCAGGGCGAGGGCCACCACGGCGGTGGCGGCGAAGGTCGCCCGGGCCCGCACCGAGCGCGGCACCAGGCGGCGCAGGGTTCTCTTCCGGCCGGCCGCCGCCCGGTCAGCCACCGTCTGTTCAGCCACCGCCCGGTCAGCCTCCGCCCGGTCAGCCATCGCCCGGTCAGCCACCGTCCACCGCCAGCCGGTAGCCGGCGCCGCGCACCGTGCCGACCGCGCTGCGGCCGAACGGGGCGTCGATCTTCCGGCGCAGGGCGCTGATGTGCACCTCGACGATGTTGGGGTCGCCGTCGAACGCGGAGTCCCAGACGCTCTCCAGGATCTCCCGTTTGGACACCACCCCGCCGGACGCCCGGGCCAGGCACTCCAGCACCGCGAACTCCCGTGTGGTGAGCCGGACTTCGGTGCCCGCACGGGTGCAGGTGCGGCGGGCCGGGTCGATCGCCAGGTCGCCGAACTCCAGGGTCTGCGGCAGCCGGCGCCCGGTGCGGCGGACCAGGGCGCGCAGCCGGGCGACCAGCACCACGTACGAGAACGGCTTGGAGAGGAAGTCGTCGGCGCCGGTGTCCAGGGCCTCGGCCTCGTCGAGTTCGCCGTCCTTGGCGGTGAGCATCAGGATCGGGGTCTCGTCACCGGCCGCGCGCAGCCGGGCGCAGACCCGGTAGCCGTTCAGCCGGGGCAGCATGATGTCGAGCACGATCACGTCGTAGTCGTGCTCGGTGGCCAGCCACAGGCCCTCCTCGCCGTCGTGGGCGAGGTCGACGGCGAAGCCCTCGGCCCGCAGCCCGCGTTGCAGTGTGGCGGCGAGCCGCCGTTCGTCCTCCACCACCAGTACGCGCATGGGGGACAGCGTCGCAGGCGTCCGGCGGAACGGGGAGGGCGGCTTCAGCCTGGCTTCAGGAGGGCGGCGGCATGCTGGGCGCCCGGCCGGACGGGAACCGTTCCGGCCGCGTTCCCAGGAGGGGGTCCACCCGCATGTCCGAATCCCAGTCGCAGTCCCCGCAGTCCCAGTCCCAGCCGCAGCCGCAGCCGCAGCCGCAGCCGCAGCCTGCTGAGTCGGGGCCGGAGTCGATCGACCTGACCAAGCTGCCCGCCCCGGAGCCGTCGGACGCGGCGGCCGGGCCCGCCCCGGCCCCGGTGGCGTCCCGGCGTTCGCTGCGGCTGCCGGGGCGGCGCGGGGTGCGCTGGGTGCTCGGCGCCGCCGTGGTCGTGGTGCTGGGCGTGGCGGCCGTCGGCACCGGCGTCGCGCTGGAGCGCCACCACGAGCGCGGGGTGCCGGTGTTCGACCGGGCCTACGTCGGCAAGGGCCCGCTGGCCGCCCCCGGTGCGCCGAAGGCGCCGGGCGTGCCCGGCAAGGTGGTGGTCCGCGGCGCGGACGGCTCGGTGCAGGTCTTCCCCGGCGCCGGGCAGCTGCCGGAGGGCGCCGCCGGGCTCCCGGGCTTGCAGGGCTTCCGGGGTGTCCAGGGCTTCCAGGGTGGCGACGGCCCGGCCCAGGGCCTCGCCCCGGCCGCGCTGCCCGCCGTCCCCGCCGACCAGGCCGTGGCCAAGGCCGCGGCGGCCGTCCCGAACGGCAAGGTCGACGCCCTCGCGGTGGTCGGCCGGGAGGGCGGCGGCAGTTCCTGGTCGGTGGAGGTGCTCGGCCCGGACGGCGTCCGCCACCTGGTGACGGTGGACGGCACCGACGGGTCGGTCACCGGGAACACCGTCGCCGCCGGACGCTGAGTCGGCGCCCGGCGGCGCGGCCGGAGTCGGTGCGGGTCGGGGTCGGTGCGGGCCGGGGTCAGTGGTAGGCGTGGACCACCGCGTGACCCCGGCCGCGGCCGATCAGCCAGCGGTTGACCGGGACGGTGACCAGGAAGGCCAGCACCAGGGAGCCGGCCAGCGACAGCCAGAACAGCAGCTGGCCGAGACCCGCGTCCATCGCCCCCGGGACGGCCACCATGACGCCGTTGTCGATCAGCTCCATGACGATGATCGACACGGTGTCGGCGGCCAGCGCGACCTTCAGCGCCTCCCGGAAGGGCAGGCCGGCCTTCAGCACGCCGCGCATGGTCAGCGCGTAGCCGAACACGAAGGCGAGCGCGATCGACAGCACCACGGTCGCGCCGTTGTGCAGGCCGAAGCCGACGCCGATCACCTGGCCGAGCACCTCGCCGATCGCGCAGCCGGTGAGGCAGTGCAGCGTCGCCTGCGCGGCGGTGCGCCAACTGCTGCCGCCGCCGTGGTGCTGGTGCGCGTGGCCGGTGTGCTGCGCGTGGTCCGGGTGGTGCCCGTGCTGCTGCTCGTGGTGCTCGTGGTGCGCGTGCTGTGCGGGGTGTGCGGGGTGTTCGTGCCCCTGGTGCGCGCTGTGCTCCATGACGGCCCTCCTCGTCCGACCCGGTGGATTCCCCCGGCCACCTGCGGAACGTTATACCCCCCTGGGGTATTCCGAACCGGTTTTCGGGATCTTTCCGGGGAGGGCCGCCCGGCGGTCCGCGTCAGCCCTTGTCGGCGGTCTTGCCGATCACCGTCACGTCGAGGCGGTCGGCCGCGTAGTCCGCGCGGATCACCTTCTTGTCGAACTTGCCGACCGAGGTCTTCGGCACCGACTCGATCAGCGACCAGCGCTCCGGCAGCTGCCAGGAGGCGACCCGCTCGGCCAGGAAGGCCCGCAGCTCGGGGAGGCCGGCCGTGGCGCCGGGCCGCAGCACCACGGTGGCCAGCGGGCGTTCGCCCCACTTCTCGTCCGGGACGGCCACCACCGCGGCTTCGGCGACCTCGGGGTGCGCCATCAGGTGGTTCTCCAGCGCGACCGAACTGATCCACTCGCCACCGGACTTGATCACGTCCTTGGCCCGGTCGGTGAGGGTCAGGTAGCCGTCGGAGGTGATGGTGCCGACGTCGCCGGTGCGCAGCCAGCCGTCGGGGCTGAACTTGTCCTCGGGAGCCTCGGCCGCGTTGCCCGTGCCGCCGAAGTACGCCGCGGCGATCCACGGGCCGCGCACCTCCAGCTCGCCCTCGGCGACGCCGTCGTGCGGCATCACCTCGCCGCCGGGGCCGATCAGCCGGGCCTGCACGGAGGACGGGAAGACGCCCTGGGTGACCCGGTAGGCCCACTCGTCCTCGCCGGTGACGCCGGCCGGCGGGTGGGCGACGGTGCCCAGCGGGGAGGTCTCGGTCATGCCCCAGGCGTGGATCACCCGGATGCCGTGCCGCTCCTGGAAGGCCCGCATCAGGGCGGGCGGACAGGCCGAGCCGCCGATGACGACGGTCTCCAGGGTGGAGGTGTCGTAGTCGCCCGCGTCCAGCTCGTCCAGCAGGCCGGTCCAGATGGTCGGGACGGCGGCGCCGAAGGTCGGCTTGACCCGGTCGATCATCTCGGCGAGCGGCTTGGGCTGCAGGAAGCGGTCCGGCATCAGCAGGCTCGCGCCGGTCATGAACGCCGCGTGCGGGATGCCCCAGGCGTTGACGTGGAACATCGGCACGACCGGCAGCACGGTGTCGCGGGCGGTCAGGCCGAAGCTGGAGGCGGCGATGATCTGCATCGAGTGCAGGTAGATCGAGCGGTGGCTGTACACGACGCCCTTGGGGTCGCCGGTGGTGCCGGAGGTGTAGCAGAGCGCGGCGGCCTGCTTCTCGTCGATGTCGGTCTGCCACGGGTAGTCGGCCGGCCGGCCCGCGATCAGCTCCTCGTAGTCGTGCACCGTCCCGCCGAACCCGGCCAGCAGCGCCGGGTCGTACGCCCCGGACACCACGATGTGCTCGACGGTGCCGGCCAGCTGCGGCAGCACGGCGGCCAGCAGCGGGAGCACCGTCCCGTTGACGATGACCACCCGGTCCGCGGCGTGCTTGACGATGTAGACCAGCTGGTGGGCGGGCAGCCGCAGGTTCAGGGTGTGCAGCACCGCGCCCATGGACGGTATCGCCAGGTACGCCTCCTGGTGCTCGGTGTTGTTCCACATCAGCGTCGCCACGACGCTGCCGTCGGTCACCCCGAGCTCGTCGCGGAGGGCGTGCGCGAGCTGTCCGGCGCGGGCGCCGATCTCGGCGAAGGTCCGCACCACCGGGCCGTTCTCGGTCCAGGTGGTGACGGTGGACCGGCCGTGGATGGTGGAGCCGTGCTGCAGAATCCGGGCAACCGTGAGCGGAACGTCCTGCATCGTGCTGTACACGCGGGTCCTCCTTGACCGGCCGGCGCGTTGCTACCCGCAGGTAGCAAGCGATTTCTCCGATTGTTTCCCCGGCGCACCCCCGCTGTCAGTAGTCGCAACCGAGATGAGACCGACCCCTCCCCCGCAGGTCGCGGGGCGTGTCCGGCCGGGTCCGGGGCGTGGCAGGGCACGGCAGGCGCGATGGGGCACGGTGGGGCGCGTCCGCCCGGCCGCGCGCCCGTTCGTTCGTTCGCGCACCCGTTCGTTCGTGCGTCCGTTCGGTGCCACTGTTCGCTTCCTACCCGCTCAGCGGGCGACCGGACCGTCCACCTGGTTGCGGTCGACGGCCAGCGCGGCGCCGCCGTAGCTCTCCTGGGCGTTGCCGTGGTGCTGGTGGATCCGGGCGTGGTCGGCCCACAGGTCGTCGCCCAGCCGGCCCGCGCCGTCGGTGGTGGTGGCCCGGTCGTCCCAGTTGGCGTACCAGACCGCGTCCGGCAGCGGCCCGCTGCCGGCCCGGGCGGCGGCGGCCAGGTCGGCCACGCCCGAGTTGGTGGAGGAGTAGAAGCCGGAGCGGAAGCCCGCCCCGTGCAGCGCCTGCGTCCAGCCGACGGTGAAGTCCATCACCGCCTGGCTGCACGCCGAGTCGCCGCGCGGGTACGCCTCGACGTCCAGGTACACGGGGGTGCCGACGCGCAGCCCGAGGCCCTGCACCGCGCGCACCGCCTCGGCCGCCTCCTCCCGGCCCTGCTGCACCGCCTGCGCCGGGTCGATCCGCTGCGTCTTGCTGCCGGCCGCCATGCACGGGGCCTGCCGCCCGACGTGGGTCGGGATCAGCTGCCAGCCCATCTCCCGGACCTCGCGCACCCAGTCCGCGGTCAGCCGGGACTGGCCGCAGGCCCGCTGCCGCCCGCTGGTGTAGATCCCGACCGCGCCGTACGGGGAGGTGCCCCACCAGGCGCGCATGGTCTCCACCGGCGGCGCGGAGCAGGCGTCGAACCCGGCGCCGGTGAACACCTCGGCGGGCAGCGGCTCCCGGCGCGAACGCAGCGGGTCGGCCAGCAGCCTCCGGCGCAGGCGGACGGGCGGCGCCTCGGCAGCCGTCCGACCCTCGGTCAGCGCGGCGGCCTGGTGGGCCACGGCGGGCGCCGCCTGGGTGGGGAGTTGCTGGGCGGGGAGCTGCTGGGCGGGGAGTTGCTGGGCGGTGGGGGCCGGGTCGAAGACGGGATCGAGGGCAGGGCCGGGGGCGAGGCCGGGATCGAGGGCAGGGCCGGGGGCGAGGCCGGGGGCGGTTCGGGCCAGGACCCGGGCGGGGGCGGCCGCCGGGCCGGCCGTCGGCATTCCGACGACCGCCTGGTCGGTGGCGAGCAGCAGGACGAGTGACGCGGCCGTCAGGGCCGCCGGGCCGAGGTAGCGCATCTTCCAGGACTACTGACGGCCCGTCAGGACCCTCGGCAGGACACGCCGTCGCCGTCGCCGGGTCACCCGGGTGGCCCCGCCGGGCCATCCGCCGGTAACCGGCTTTGACCATTTGCACTCCTTACGACAGACTCGATCGCATGCCAGGCACGCCCCTCACCGTTGAAAGCGCAATCGAACTCCCGGCAGTCGCCTCCGTTTCGAAGGCCGATACCGGTTCCCGTCGAGCCCGGGCGAGCGGCCTGCGACGACCGGACGCCCGGCGGGTGCGCGGGGTCCGGCAGCGGGTGGGGCGCGTTCCGGCCCCGATGCTGTGCCTGGTGTCGATGCTCGCGGTGCAGCTCGGGGTGGCGGCGTCCAAGCCGCTGTTCGGGGTGCTGGGGGTGGCGGGCGCGACCTTCCTGCGGATCTCGTTCGCCGCCGTCGTGCTGCTCGCCGTCACCCGGCCCCGGCTGCGCGGCCGCAGCCCGCGCGACCTGGCGATGGCCGGGCTGCTCGGCGTCGCCTCCGCCGGGATGACCCTGCTGTTCGCGGGCGCCGTCGACCGGCTGCCGATGGGCACCGCCGCCACCATCGAGTTCCTCGGCCCGCTGGCCGTCGCCCTGGTCTTCGCCCGCCGGGCCGGCCACGTGCTGTGGGCGGCACTGGCCGCCGCCGGGGTCGCGCTGCTCACCCTGCTGGGCGGCGACGGCGGCTCCGGCCCCGGCGGCCTCGACCCGGTCGGCCTGGCCTGCGCGTTCGGCGCGGCCGCCTGCTACGCGGGCTACATCCTGTTCACCGACAAGGTCGGCGCAGCCTTCAAGGGCTTCGAGGGCCTGGCGGTCTCGTTCACCATCGGCACCGTGGTGCTCGCCCCGTTCGGCGCCGCCGAGGCCGTGCACGGCCTGTCCGGATCCGACTCCCCCGCCCTGCTGCTGCTCGCCGTCGCGGGGGTCGCCCTACTCTTCCCGGTGCTGCCGTACGCGCTGGAGATGACCGCGCTGCGCCGGATGTCGCAGCGGGTGTTCAGCGTGATCGTCAGCCTCGACCCGGCGGTCAGCGCCCTGGTCGGCCTGCTGGTGCTCGGCCAGGTGCTGGGGCTGCCGCAACTGCTGGGCATCGGCTGCGTGGTCGCCGCGAGCGTCGGGGCGACGCTCACCGCGCGCCGCTGACCCGGCCGCCTTTCCCCTTCTCCCTTCTCTCCTTCCCCGCCTCCCGGAACGCGCCTCGGGGGCGCGGCGGCCGCCGTAGCGGCACCGCGCCCCCGAGGGGTTTCGATCGTCGTGCGCTGTACGCCCCGAGGCGGTGACCCTTTCCACTCCCGGGTGCTCCGGCGGTCCGTGCTCCGTCCGGTCCGGCGCCCCCGCCGGTCCGTCCGCACCTCCCGCCGGGAGGTCAGTACGAGTAGACCGGCGCGAAGACGAAGTTGAAGTTCTTGTTGGACTGGTCGGCGTAGACGACCCCGGTGTTCCCCTTCACCCCGAGGGTGTTGTTCTGGTTCGACGCACCGGCACCGGTCGCCGTCTGCTGGGTGGAGTTGTAGTTGCCGTCGACCGACCCGAAGATGTTTCCGCTGCCGAAGTCCGAGACCACGCTGCTGTTCGAGCCGTGGCCGGCAGCCGCACCGTTGTCGGCCGCCGCGGCACCCGCCCCGGCCAGCAGCAGACCGGCTGCGAGCGGGACGGACGCGACCAGCGCGGCCAAGCGGATGGTGCGGAAGCGCGCCATGGGGATTCCCTCCGTTGGTTCTTGCCAGGTATTGCGAGATGGAAAAAGTGCTTCCGGAGTTCGCGGCCAGACGAGGCTCCGGGGGCTGCGACGCCGAGGAACAGACTTCCGCAACAAATCGACAAAGCACCAGCACCGCTGAGCCTTTTCCCCCATTAGCGTGACGTGGTGGCATCGGCGCATAATCCCCGCCCGATCGGTTCGTCGGCAGACACACCGCCTGCGAGCTGGCTGTTCGCCCGGACGGCGGCGTTCCGGCCCCTGTCTGGGCGGGAGCGTGACGGGCCGGTTTCCGGCGAGTCGCGCGATCCCCGGGGCGTGCGAACGGTCCGTCCACGCCCCGTCAGGGTCGCGTGACCGCGCAAAGTCGATATTCAGCCACTTCCGGAATTCCTCATACCATCCGGATGCCACATGATGATGGTCGGTTCAACGGCAGGAGAATTTCCCGACCATCATCTTGTGACGATCGGTCAATATCCCGCCCGGCTCGGCGCCGACCACCCTCCTGGGCCTCCCGGCCTCCCGGCCCCAGCTTTCCGAGCGTCCCGAGCCCCCCGAACCCCCGAGTCCCCCGAGCCCGACCGGGCCCAGCTCCCGGGCCAGCCACTCGCGCTTCAGCAGGCCGATGCCGTGCTCGCCCGTCACCGTCCCGCCCAGTTCCAGGCCGAGCGCCATGATCTCGTCGAAGGAGCTGCGGGCCCGGGCCGCCTGCTCCTCGTCCTTCGCGTCGAAGATCACCACCGGGTGGGTGTTGCCGTCGCCCGCGTGCGAGACCACGCCGATGGTCAGCCGGTGCCGGTCGGCGATCTCGGCGACGCCGTTCAGCATCGCGGCCAGCGCGCTCCGCGGCACCGCCACGTCGTCGATCATCGTGGTGCCCAGGCGCTCCAGCGCCAGCAGCGACAACCGCCGTGCCTGCAGCAGCAGTTCGGACTCGGCCCGGTCCTCGGCCGGCACCACCGCGGTGGCCCCGGCGGCGGTGCACAGCGCCGCCACCTCGGCCAGCCGCTCACGCCGGTCCGAGCCGTCGAAGGCGACCAGCAGCAGCGCCCGGGTCGACTCCGGCAGGCCCATCCGCGCCATCGCGTTCACCGCCCGGACGGTGGTGGCGTCCATCAGCTCCATCAGCGAGGGCGCGTGTCCGGCCGACATCACCTCGCACACCGCGTGCCCGGCGGCGTCCACCGAGTCGAACTCCGCGGCCAGCACCAACTGCGGCCCCGGCGCGGGCCGTAGCGCCAGCACCGCCTCGACCACCACACCCAGGGTGCCCTCCGAGCCGACCAGCAGCCGGGTCAGGTCGTACCCGGCGACGCCCTTCGCGGTGCTCCGCCCGGTCCGCAGCAGTTGCCCGTCCGCCAGCACCACCTCCAGGCCGAGCACGTACTCGCTGGTCACCCCGTACTTCACGCAGCACAGGCCGCCGGCGCCGGTGCCGATGTTGCCGCCGATGGTGCAGGACTCCCAACTCGACGGGTCGGGCGGGTAGGAGAGCCCGAGGGCCTCGGCGGCGCGGGACAGCTCGGCGTTGACCACCCCCGGCTGCACCACGGCGATCCGGTCCACCGGGTCGAGGCGCAGGATCCGGTTCATCCTGGTCAGCGACAGCAGGATGCAGCCGTCCACCGCGTTCGCCCCGCCCGAGAGCCCCGTCCGGGCCCCCTGCGGCACCACCGGCACCCGCAGCTCGGTCGCCGTCCGCAGCACGAACCGCACCTGCTCCACCGTCTCCGGGAACACCAGCACCGCCGGCTCACCCACCGCACAGAACCCGGCCGTGTCCCGCGCGTACGCGGCCGTCACGTCCGGATCCACCGCGACCGCCCCCTCCGGCAGCCCCGCCCGCAACCGCTCGACCAACCCGCCCACGGCAACCTCCACTCGCCTCGTCCCCACGCCCCTCCCCTCCCCCGCCCCCGGCCGGACAACCGCCCACCGGCCCCTGTCGCGCTGTCGGTCCGCTCCGGCAGGCCGCGAGGCCAGCATCAACATCGGATGCCGAAATTCGCTATCCGATTCCAATCTTCATCTCGTATGCTTATTTCCGGCAACGGATGGCCGCCAGGCCTAACGACTCGAGGGGACGAGCACATGAGCGAATCGCAGCACGACGCGTGGGACCTCAAGCCCGGCGACACGATCGAACGCAAGCAGCTCCACCAGCGCTTCGGTGGGCGCACCCAGGGCGGCATCGGGCCGTCAGCGAAGTCTCCGAACGTCATGGTCTTCACCGATCCCGTCGCCGGAGAGAAGCACGGCTACTACGACGGCTGGATGCCCGACGGGCACTTCCACTACAGCGGCGAGGGCCAGTACGGCGACCAGCGCATGATCTCCGGGAACGCCAGCATCCTGAACCACACGGTCGAGGGCCGCGCGCTGCGCGTCTTCAAGGGCGCCCGGGGGCTGGTGACTTACCTCGGCGAGTTCGAGATCGCCGCTGACGACCCGTACTACGAAGCGGACGCCCCGGAGACGAACGACGGGCCGATCCGGAAGGTCATCGTCTTCCGGCTTCTCCCGGTCGACGCCGAGCCCCAGGACCCGACCTCCCGGCTCGGCCGGCTGCTCGAAACCGCTGACGGGGCCGGACCGGTGCAGAGCCTCCCCCTGGAGCAGCAGCTCACGGAGAAGATGTTCGTCGAACCCAACCGCGAGGCGTACGAGGCCGAGCGGAAGGAGTCGAAGCTCGTTGCCGCCCTGGCCGACTACCTGCGGACCAAGAACCACCAGGTGGGGCGGCACCAGATCCTGCCCGCCGGCGAGACCCGCCCCCTCTACACCGACGTCTACGTCGAGGGCCTGAACCTGCTGGTCGAAGCCAAGGGGAGCGTCACCCGCGAGAACATCCGGATGGCCATCGGTCAGCTCGCCGACTATTCGCGGTACCTCGACAACCCCGTCAAGGCCATCCTGGTCCCGAGCCGCCCCCGGGCCGACCTGCTCGATCTGGCCGCCAGCCAGGACTGCACGGTCATCTGGCCCCACGACAAGGGCTATTTCAGCACCGACCCCGCAATCGAGCTCTGACGCCCACGGGCCGGCCCTTCGATGGGCCGGCCCCGCACTCGTGCTGTCCTGGCTCAACCACCCCAGCGTTCACGGTGGTTGCGGACTCGTGCGAGGTCAATGCGGTGCTGCGGATGCGTCCGCAGTGCCCCCACCACCTCGCCGTGCTTGACGATGTCCAGGTCGTCCGTGAGGACGATCGCGCCACCGTCGAACATGACGTGGCAAGTCGGGCAGAGACAGAGGACGTTGTCCGTGATGTCCGGCCCGTTATACGGACTCCCCAACGCCTGGATGTGGGCGCCTTCGCTGTACACGCCGCCGGGCAGAACCACCGTCAGACCACAGAGCTGGCAGGCGCCTCCGTGCCAGGTCTTCACCCGCCGAACGACCGCACCGTTCCGGACGATCCGCTGCACGTCCGTCCGCACCCGCGCAGGCGTCGCGGCTCCGAGCGGCGGGTCCGACACGGCGTCCAACGTCGGCTGCACGTCCTGGGTCGGAGGTTCGGGGACGCCGGTCTCGCGGTCGGCCTCCAGCCGGAACTGCCAGATCCGGTGCCCGTCCACACCCATCGTGCTGCCGTAGCTCGCCACCCGGTACAACCCGTCGTAGCGGTACCCGCTGCGCGGCGCGAACTGCGATCCCCGGTGCGCTCCGCGCAGCACCCGGACGAGTTGCCCCTCGAGGTAACTGGTGACCAGCGCCGCGTTCCCCGGATCGTCCAAACTCTGGTCGCTGACCTGGTTGTTCGACGCGTCCTGCCCGCCGTGCCCCGTGTAGACGATGACATCGCCGTGGTCCTGGTCGTCCTTGTAACCGCCGGAGACCACGATCGACTCGGCACCACCACGCTTGGTCCCGCAGATCCCCGCCTGCAACGGACGGTGCACACCTGCGCCGTGCGCATCACGACGCGTCCTGAACTCCTGGCCGACCTCGACCCCCGGAACCTCACCGATCACGCGCACCATGCTGTCGTACGGTCACGAAGGTTTCAAGAAGCACCAATGGGCCGAGCACCAGCCAGTGCCCGCCGGCACCCACCCACCCACCCGCTGCACCACCGCAACGGCAACGGCCCCCGTCCGCATCACTGCTGGTCGGGGGCCGTTCTCGCGGCGGAGGGTGTGGGATTTGAACCCACGGTGGCGCGAAGCCACGACAGTTTTCAAGACTGGTCCCTTAGGCCGCTCGGGCAACCCTCCTCGGCGGAGGCCAGCCTAACGGGTCGGGGCCGCTTGGGTGCACACCGTTTCGGAGGGGAGGGGTCAGTTGTCGCCCTTGCGTTCGCCGAGGGTGACGGTGGTCTTGGCGGCCTTGCCGTCGCGCTTGTACTCGACCTCGACCTTCTCGCCGGGCTTGTGCGTCCAGATCTCGCTGACCAGGGTCGGGCCGCTGTCGATGGCGATGCCGCCGAGCTTGGTGATGACGTCGCCCGGCTTGAGGCCGGCCTGGTCGGCGGGGCCGCCGGGGGTGACGGCCTGCTGGCCGCCCTGGGAGCCGCTGGTGGCGATCTGGGCGCCGTCGCCGGTGTACTTGTCGTCGCGCAGGACGCCGAGGATCGCGTAGACGGGGGTGCCGTCCTTGATCAGGGTCTGGGCGACCCACTTGGCCTGGTTGATCGGGATGGCGAAGCCGAGGCCGATGGAGCCGGCCCGGCCGCTGCCGCTGGTGTTGGACTGGATCGCCGAGTTGATGCCGATCACCGAGCCGGAGGCGTCGAGCAGCGGGCCGCCGGAGTTGCCGGGGTTGATCGAGGCGTCGGTCTGCAGGGCGTTCATGTAGGACGTCTGGGAGTTGTTCTCGTCGCCGGAGGCGACCGGGCGGTCCTTGGCCGAGACGATGCCGGTGGTGACGGTGCCTTCGAGGCCGTAGGGGGCGCCGATGGCGATGGTCGCGTCGCCGATGGCGACCTTGTCGGAGTCGGCCAGCGGCAGCGGGACGAGCTTGTCGGTGGGCGGGTTGTCCAGCCGGACGACCGCGACGTCGTAGCCCTTGGCCTGGCCGACCACCGAGGCGCTGTACGAGGAGCCGTCGGAGAACTTGACGGTGAGCTTGCCGCCGTTGGCGGCGGGGGCGACCACGTGGTTGTTGGTCAGGATGTGGCCCTCGGTGTCGAAGACGAAACCGGTGCCGGTGCCGGACTCGCTGGAGCCCTCGGCCTTGATGGTGACGGTGGACGGCAGCGCCTTCGCGGCGATCCCGGCGACGGACTCGGGGGCCCGGTCCAGGTTCTGGTGGGTGTTGCCGACCGCCACGGTGGTGCTGTTGCGGCTGGCGCTGCTGCCGCCGCCGTTCTTGTCGTTGTTGGTGACGGAGGCGCCGATCGCGCCGCCGGCCAGGCCCGCCACCAGGGCGACGGCCGCGACCAGGGCGACCAGCGAGCCGCGCTTGCGCTTGCCGGAGCCGCCGTCGCCGGGCTGCGGCGCGCCCCACGGCGCACCGGGCCCGCCCGCGCCGCCGGCGGTGTCGCCGCCGGACGGGTGGCCCCAGCCGCCGACCGGGTGGCCGGCCCCGAACGGGTGCTGCGGCTGCTGGGGGCCGGCCGGGCCGCCGGGCGCGCCCGGGGCCTGCTGGAGCAGCGGCGCGGGGGCGACGGCCGGGTTGACCGCGGTCTGCGCCTCGTCCGGGCGGGCGAACGGGCCGGACGGTTCGGCGAACGGGCCGGACGGTTCGCCGACCGAGCCGTACGGGTTCTGGAACGGCGGCGGCGCGTCCACCGGAACGGCGGGGGCGAGCGGGGCGGCCGGGGCCGGGGGCAGGTCGGGCACCTTGCCGAGCTGGATGGTCTGCTCGACCGGCGTGGGAGCCGGAGCCGGGGCGGCGGCCGGGGCCGGGGCCGGGGGCAGCACCGGCGGCGGGGCGTCCAGGTAGGCAGGGGCGGGGGCGGGCGTACCGGAGCCGGCGGCCACCGCCTCGGTGCCGGCGGGCGCGGCGGCCGTCTCCGGCGGGGTGGTACCACTCGCGTGCTCGGTGCTCACGGACGACCTCCATCGCTGAACAGAACCTTCGGTGGCGAACCGCGGCGCTGGGGGCACGGCTCGCAACCTCGGTGCACAGTTTTTCCTATACCGGATTCGGACACCGTAAGCGGGCCCCTGAAGAAATGATGAGAAGCCTTAGCCCGCCCTGACATGCACATCGATGGTCCCCGCGGCGCGGTCCCGCGATGCGGACGCCCCTCCCCCCGGCCTTGGCGTTCCTCCGTCCGGAGGCTAGCCTGTCGCTCCTGTAAACCGAAGAACGTCGCGGGAGCTTGGACCAGCCAGGCTGAGAGTGCGCCGGTTCGACCGTGGGCATGGCGGTGACGCCACCACGGGCGAGGGGGCGCTGACCGCCGGAACCTGTCCGGGTAATGCCGGCGTAGGGAGTATCGGCCATGACGGCTGTTCCGTCTGCCCAGTTGTCCGACCGTGCCGCCGAGGTGCGGTCCGAGGCCCCGCTGACCCTCGACACCGCGCCGCCGCGCACCCTGGACTTCCGGGCGCTGTTCGCGCTGTGGGCCAACCTCGGGGTCAGCCTGATCGGCTTCACCAGCGCCGCGACGGTGCTCGGCGAGCAGGGCCACGAACTGGGCTTCACCGCCGCGGTGACGGCGATCGTCGCGGGCACCGCGATCGGCACCGCGATGCTGGCGGTGGCCGCCCTGGTGGGCGCCCGGACCGGCGCACCGGCGATGGCGGTGCTGCGCGGCCTGTTCGGCACCCGGCTGTCGTACGTGCCGACGGTGCTGAACATCGTGCAGTGCGTCGGCTGGGGCGTGTACGAGCTGACGGTGATCGCCTGGGGCGCGCAGACCGTGTCGGGCACCGCGGGCTGGCGGTGGCTGTTCGTGCTGCTGGCGGGCGTGCTGACCACGGTGCTGACGATCTGGCCGCTGGGCGCGATCGCGGTGCTGCGCAAGTACGTGGCGGTGGCGGTCGGCGTGGCGATGGTCTACTTCACGGTGCAGTTCGCCCGGGTGGGCTTCCCCGACCCGGGCGCGGGCAACTGGGACGGCTTCCTGGGCGCCACGGACGCGGTGATCGCGGTGTCGATCTCCTTCGTGCCGCTGGCCGCCGACTACACCCGGCACGCGCGCAGTTCGGCGAAGGCGTTCTGGGGGACGTTCTCCGGCTACACGGTGGCCCAGGTGTGGTGCTACGTGCTGGGCGTGGTGGCGCTGCTGCAGTCGGGCGGCGACGCGAACCGGATCTTCGAGTCGTTCACCGGCGTGGCCGCGGGCTGGGCGTTTCTGCTGGTGCTGGTGCTGCGGGAGACCGACCAGTCGTTCGCGAACGTGTACTCGACGGCGATGTCGATCCACAACCTGTGGCCGCGGGTGGACCGCCGGGTGCTGACCGGCGGGATCGGCGTGCTGGTGACGGTGCTGGCGCTGCGGATCAAGGAGTTCACCGACTCGTACTACGGGTTCCTCGGCCTGATCGGCTCGGTGTTCGTGCCGCTGTTCGCGGTGCTCGCGGTGGACTACTTCCTCGGTGCGGGCCGGCGCGGCTGGAACCTGGCGCAGGACGCCCCGGCGCGCTGGGTGATGCTGCTGCCGTGGGCGGTGGGCTTCGCGGTGTACCAGTTCCTGGCCCCGTCGAAGATCGGCGGCTGGTGGACCGGCCGTTGGGAGGACCTCCAGCAGCTGGTGCACTTCACCCCGGCGGCGTGGTCCTCGGCCTCGCTGTTCTCCTTCCTGGTCGCGGCGCTGGTCACCCTCGCGGTGACCGCGCTGGAGCGCCCGAAGACGGCGGCGGGCCCGCAGCAGGGCTGACCCGCGTCCGGCGCCGGCCTCCCGTTCACGCCCGCTCGCTCCCGTTCGCTCCCGCTCGCTCCTGTTCAGGGGACCAGCACCACCTTGCCGGTGACGGTGCCGGACTCGGCCAGGCGCAGCGCCTCGGCGGCCTCGGTGAGCGGGAGGCGGGCGGCGATCGGCGCGGTGAGCTCGCCGCGCCGCAGGGCGTCCAGGACGGCGGTCAGGTCGGCGCGCAGCCGGGCCCGGAAGCGGGCGGGGCGCAGGGTCCGGCCGGCCCAGATGTTGTAGAAGTGCGCGCGGCGGCCGTTCGGCAGGGCGTTCCACCACCAGGTGCGGGCGAGCACCTTGAGCACCGGCCACTGCTTGGAGCCGGTGTCGTCGCGGGTGGCGGCGCTGCCGTAGGCGACCAGGGTGCCGCCGGGGGCGAGCAGGCGCCAGGAGTCCAGGACGCTGCGGCCGCCGACGTGGTCGAAGACGGCGTCGACGCCGCCGGGGGCGAGCCGGCGGACCTGGGCCGGGACGTCGCCGGTGCGGTAGTCGACGGGGGTGACGCCGAGGGCGCGCAGCGCGTCGTGGTGGCGGGCGGAGGCGGTGCCGATCACCTGCGCCCCGGCGGCCAGGGCGAGTTGGGCGAGCAGCAGGCCGACGCCGCCGCCCGCGCCGTGCACCAGGACGGTCTGCCCGGGGCGGACCTCGGCGTGCCGGTGCAGCAGCTGCCGGGCGGTGATGCCGTTGACGACCGCGGTCTCGGCCGCCGCGGGCTCCAGGCCGTCCGGGACGTCGACGGTGTCGGCGGGGTCGAGCAGGACGTGGCTGGCCCAGCCGCCGGTCTTCACCAGCGCGGCGACCCGGCGGCCCGCCAGCGCCGGGTCGGTGCCGGGCCCGGTGGCCGTCACCGTGCCGACCAGGTCGTAGCCCGGGACGAACGGGAACGGCGGCTGGTCGTAGTAGCGGCCGCGGCGCATCTGCTGCTCGGCGAAGGACACGCCGGTGGCCTCGACCGCGACCAGCACCTGCCCGGGACCGGGCTGCGGCAGCGGCGATCGGCGGATCCGCAGGCCCTCCGGCTCGACGATGCCGGGCAGGACGATCTCGACGAGCTGTTCTTCTCGCATGACGGTCTCCCATTCGATAGAGCCACTCACTTGCGTTAGACCCTCTAACAAGAACCGTTGTAACACCACGCTTCCGTGAGAGTCAACAACGAACGCGATAGGGTCTAACGGAAGGAAGAGGGTGCAACGCGTCCCGTGGCGGTACCGCGACGGCACCGCCACGGCACCGCGACGGCACCCCGGCGCGGCAGGACGAGAGGAACCCCATGGAGACCGAGACCGGCACCCCCCGGGAGCGCTACCGCGCCCAGGTCCGCGAGGAGGTCAAGCGGCACGCCCGCGAGCAGATCGCCGAGGCCGGCGCCTCCGCGCTCTCGCTGAACGCGATCGCCAAGCGGATGGGCATGAGCGGTCCGGCGCTCTACCGCTACTTCGCCAACCGCGACGAGCTGATCACCGACCTGGTCACCGACGCCTACCGCAGCCTCGCCCTGGCCCTGCGCGCCCCGGCCGAGGCGGGGGCCGACCTGCCGGCGCTGGCGGCCGCCCTGCGGCAGTGGGCGCTGGCCGACCCGCAGCGCTACTTCCTGCTGTACGGCACCCCCGTCCCGGGCTACCACGCCCCGTCGGAGACCACCGCCATCGCCACCTCGATCATGACCACGCTGCTGGACGCCGCCGTCCTCCACCAGACCCCGGCGGTCGACCCGGGCCCGGCCGACGCCCGCCTCTACACGCACCTGGCGCACCACCACGAGTGGGCCGGCGACCACCCGGCCCCGTCGCACGCGCTGCGCCGGGCGCTGGTGTTCTGGACCAGGCTGCACGGCGTGCTCTCGCTCGAACTGGCCGGGCACTTCACCGGCATGGAGCTCGACGCCGAACTGCTGTACGCCTCCGAGGCGGAGTCCCTCGCCGGCCCGCGCTGACCCGGCCGCCCGCATCCGCCCCGCCCGCCCGCCCGACCCAGGCCCCTCCCCCGCACAAGTCCAAGCCCGCTCCACCCGTCCCGCCCCGTCCCGCCGACCGGTTGTTCACCCGCCCGCCACCGTGCCGGAGGACGGGCGACATCCGGTGCCGCGTACGGTGGTTCACGTGGACACCCAGCACAGCGCGGCCGGTTCGCCCGCCGCTCCGACCGACCGCACCGCCGTCAAGGTGATCGCGCACCGGGGCTCCTCGGCGGCGCTGCCGGAGCACACCGAGGCGGCCTACCGGCGGGCGCTGGAGGAGGGGGCGGACGGCCTGGAGTGCGACGTCCGGGTCACCGCCGACGGGCAGTTGGTGTGCGTGCACGACCGGACGGTGCGCCGGACCTCGGACGGGCAGGGCGTGGTGTCGGCGATGACGCTGGCTCAGCTGTCCGCGCTGGACTTCGGCTCGTGGAAGCACCCGGAGCGGCCGGAGCCCAGCCCGGTGCTCACCCTGGAGCGGCTGCTGGAGCTGACCGCGGACGCCGGGCGGCGGGTGGAGCTGGCGATCGAGACCAAGCACCCGGTGCGCTACGCGGGCCGGGTGGAGTCCGAACTGCTGCGGGTGCTGGGCCGGTTCGGGCTGCTGCCGGCCGACCCGGCCGAGTCCTCGGTACGGGTGATGAGCTTCTCCGAGCTGGCCCTGCACCGGGTCCGGCGGGCCGCCCCGGCGGTGCCCCGGGTGTACCTGTGGGAGCGCCGGCTGCCGGTGCTGGGCCGGACCAGGTCGCTGCCGGGCGGCGCCGCGATCGCCGGTCCGGGCATCGAGCTGGTGCGGCGCGACCCGGGCCTGGTGACGGCGCTGCGCCGGGCCGGGCACCGGGTGCACGTGTGGACGGTGGACCGCCCGGAGGACGTCGAACTCTGCCTGGAACTGGGCGTGGAGGCCCTGATCACCAACCGCCCGGCCGAGGTGCTGGCCCAACTCGGCCGCTGAACCGGAACCCCGACCGCCCCCGACCGCCCTCGACTACCCCGCCGTCCCATCGCCCGGCCCACCCGGCCCACCCGGCCTGCCCCGCCCGCCTGCCCGGCCCACCCGGCCCACCCGGAAACCCGGTGGCCTCGACTTCCGCTCCGGTGGCACTCGCCCGCCAATCGCGTGACAGAAATACCGAACGGGGTATTTCCGGAGCCCGTTTCCCGCCGATCACCACCGCGGAACGTGAGACCCCCCTCACCTTTTGCCCGCGCGGCCGGGCAGATGTCGTTAATACCGCCATCGGATCGTCGAACGCCCGTTTCCGGGGCATTACCTGCGGGCATCCATCCCTCGGCAGAAGCTGAAGGAGGTCCGGGGGTGGCGTTGATGGTGGCGCGAGCTGTGCCAGTTCAGGCCGGGTCGACCTCATCGGCCATGGCGGTTCCGCACGGGCCGGCCAGTGTTTCGGCCGCGCGGCGCAGGCTGCGCGGCGATCTCGGTGACCGGTCGATACCGGAAGCGGTGATTGACGACGCGGTGTTGATCCTCTCCGAACTGCTCAGCAATTCCTGTCGGCACGCGAGACCGCTGGAAGCGGCCGCGGACGCCGCTGGGGAGGACGCGGAGAGCGGTACGGTGCTGGTGAGTTGGCAGATGCGCGGCGACGGCCTGCTGACCCTGGAGGTGACGGACGGCGGGGCGAGCACCCGGCCGATCCCGGCCCGTCCGTCGGTGACGGCGCACGGCGGCCGCGGGTTGAGCATCGTGGGCCGGCTCGCGCAGGACTGGGGCGTGCGGCACGCACCCGGTCAGGTGACGGTCTGGGCGGAGCTCCCGGCGTTCGGGCAGGTCGCGGACGGCGGGCGGCGGCGCAGCGCCTGAGCGGCCGGAACGGGAGGTTCCCGGCGAAGTAGGCTGCCCGGTGCAACGTCCGACGTCCCCGGGAGAGCCGCACCATGGCCAAGAAGGCCGCGAAGAAGCAGCCCAGCCAGTCCACCGCCGTCGAGGGCGAGGTCCCGGTCGTCGGGGCGCGCGAGGCCTGCCCGTGCGGCTCGGGCCGCCGGTACAAGGCCTGCCACGGCCGCCAGGCGGCGCACGCGGTGCAGGAGTTGGTGCACCGCCCGTTCGAGGGCCTGCCGGGCGAGGCCGACTGGGTGGCGCTGCGCGAGCTGGTCCCGGCCGCCACGGTGCCGCTGGTGCTGGCCGCCGGGGTGGCGGACGAGGCGGTCGGCGAGGTCCCGTCGGTGACGCTGGCGACGGTGCTGCCGCTGGCCTGGCCGGCGCTGCGCCGTCCGGACGGCTCGATCCTGCTGGGCCTGCAGACCCAGTCCTCCTCCGGCGACCTGAGCCGTGACCTGGCGGACGCGCTGGAGCTGGCGCTGGCCACCGAGCCGGGCACCCCGGTGCCGGCCCGCCGGACCAACCCGGGCGGCCGCCGCCTGCAGGAACTGCTGGACACCACGGCCGCGTTCGTCCCCGAGGTGCACACCGGCTTCGAGTTCTGGCTGGAGGACGCCGAGTCGGCGACCGGCGAGGTGGCGGCCTCGCTGGAGCGGGCCAACGCCTCGGCGATCCCGACCGAGAAGCTGGCCGGGGTGGACTCCGCGTACTGGTGCGGCACCCCGGACAAGAACCACCTGCGCTGGGTGATGGACGTCCCCGAGGAGCAGTTGCTGGACGCGCTGTCCCGGCTGTCGGCGGCCGGTGACAGCTCGCTGGGCGAGGGCACCAAGCTGGTCGGCTCGTTCCGGGCGCACGGCCTGACCGTCCCGGTGTGGGACCTGCCGCTGGAGATGACCGCCGCGGACGTGGAGAAGCCGGCCGTGGAGTTCGCCGGGAAGCTGGCCGCGGTGCTGGCCGCGCCCGCGCCGCTGACCGCGGAGGAGCGCCGGGCCCGGGCGAACCTGGTGAGCCGTCAGATCACCCTGAACTGACCGGAACTGGCCGCAAGGTGATGTGAGTCACATTTCCGGCCCGGTCAAAGGCCTTTCCGCGTGGACAAATTGGCGCGGAGCCGGATCTTTGTTACTGTTTGAAAGGTCCGACCGCTGGTGCATCCCCCGTCGCCAGCGGTCGGACTTTTCTCGTTTCCGGGCTGCGACTTCCTCACCAGGCACCATAGCTGACGGGACATCATCAAAAAAGCAGGCCCGGCGCCCCGGCTCAGCCCTGCGGCAGCGCCACCGCGCTGGCCGTGATCATCCCGCCCAGCAGCGTCCCGACCTCCGGCAGCCACGGCCGCCCCGGCCCCGGCCGGCGCACCCAGTGCACCGCGCCCGCCCCCGTCCGGGACGGCGGCAGCACCAGGTAGCCGCCCGGCCCGTGGTAGCGCAACACCCCCGGCACCCAAGGCCGTTCGGCCAGCAGCCCGCCCAGCTCCGGCAGCGTGTACGGCGCGGTCAGCAGCACGAACCGGCCCGGCGTGCCGAGCACCGGCCCGTACGGGACGCCGGTCTCCTCCAGGTGCCGCAGCAGCCACGGCCCGGCCGGCCGCGGCAGGCTCACCGCGCCCAGCGCCCGCCCGGTCGCCGCCAGCACCGGGGCGCCCGGCGCGCGCCGCTCCCACCACCAGCGCACCATCCGCGGATCGGTGGTCGCCGCCTCCAGCGGCGGGTCGTCCGGGTGCCCGCCCGGCACCGCGCAGGCCCGGTCGCCGCACGAGCAGCGTCCCGCCGCGCCGCGCGGCACCCGGGCCCCCGGCAGCACCGGCCAGCCGCACCCCTCGGCGGCCTGCAGGGCGGCGGCGAGCGCCAGCGAACGGCTCCGGCGGCCCGGCCACCACCGGCCGACGCGCTCCGGCAGCAGCTCTCGGCGGGGTGGGCGCATGGCGGCTCGTTCCTTTCCGCGTCCATCGGGGCGCACGGCACGGTCGGTGCGATCGTCTGATCGTTCGGATCGGCGTGGTCGGGGTGGCGGGCGGTGCGTGTGCGTCTCGGCTACCCGCTGCTGGAACGAGAATCCCCCATACGTCCGGATGGACGCGGCCGGGCGCCCCCCGGTTCCACCGTACGAGTGAGTGCGGGTCGCCCCGGGTGGCACCCCGGCGGCCTGCGCATACGATCCCTGGCACGTTCGGCCGCCGCACTCCTGGACATGCCCCGATCGGCCTGTGTACAAGTGGGGGAAACATGCCGAGTAGTGAGTAAAGACATCGTTTCGGTCGGTCTCGGTGGTCTTGCGTGACACGTTCCGGATTGTGGGGAGTTGCGACATGACCGACGTCCACCCGTTGACGTCCACGGCGCCCGCCGCCACGGCGCTGCCGCCCGCCCCGGCCGCCCCGGCGGCCGACCCGCTGCTGCTCCCGGAGCTCGGCGAGGTGCCCGCCGCCGACCTGCAGGACCGTTTGGCCGGATGGCTGTCCGATTTCACCAGCCTCCAGGAGCACCTCGAACTGCTGGCCCGGGCCGACGGCCTGGCCGGCACCCTGGACGCGCTGCTGGACTCCGGCGCGGCCCTGCTCGGCGCCCGCCGCGGCCTGGTGGTGACGCTGCCGCCCGGCTCCGAGGGCCAGCCGGCCCGCCCGGTCGGGCTCGGCCTGGACCGGGCGACGCTCGGCACGCTGGAGACCGTGCCGGTCGAGCACGGCCCGTTCGCCGGGCTGCTCGGCCGCCCCGGCCCGGAGGGCCGGCTGCTGATCGCCGACCTGGCCGCCGACCCGGCGGTCGGCCCCCGCTTCCGCGAGGTCGCCGAGCAGCTCGGCCTCGGCGCCTGCTACGCCCTGCCGCTGGCCACCGGCCCCGCGGAGGAGGTGCTCGGCGCGGCCGCCTGGTTCTACGACGAGCCCGGCAGCCCCGACGAGCGCCGCGAGCACCTGGTGCGCCGCTACTGCGAGTTCGCCGCCCCGCTGCTGGCCCGCCAGCTGGCCGCGGACCGGGCGGTGCGCGCCGCCGAGACGCTGCGCCGCTCGCTGCTGCCCGGCCACCTGCCCGCCCGCACCGGCCTGAAGGTGGCCGCCCGCTGCGTCCCCGCCGCGCTGGAGCGGGCCGCCGGCAGCGACTGGTACGACGCGATCGCGCTGCCCGACGACACCGTGGGCCTGACCGTGGGCAGCGTGCTCGGCGGCGGCCCGGGCGCCGGCCCGCACGCGGGCACCGACGCGGCCGCCGCGATGGGCCGGGTGCGGGCCGCGCTGCGCGCCTACGCGGTGCTGGAGGGCGAGGACCCGGTCTCGGTGCTCGGCGACCTCGAACTGCTGCTGAAGACCACCGAGCCGACCCGCTCCGCCACCGCGGTCTACGCCTGCGTCGACCCGGCCGAGCGCCGGATCGCGCTGGCCGGCGCCGCCAACTGCCCGCCGGTGCTGCTCACCCGCTACGGCGCCAACTTCGTGGAGACCTCGCTGTCCGCGCCGCTGGGCATGCTCAGCTGCTGGGAGGCCCCCGGGGTGGAGCTCACCGCGGAGCCCGGCGACGTGCTGGTGCTGTACACCGAGGGCCTGGCCCGCCGCTTCGCCCCCGCCCTGCACGCCGGGCAGAGCGCGCTGCGCCGGGCCGCCGCCGACGCCCCGCGGGACGTCCGGCTCGACCCGGACCGGCTCTGCGCCCACCTGCTGGAGCAGGCCGGCGGCGGCGAGCCCGGCACCGACGACCTGGTGCTGCTGGCCGCCCGCTTCGAGTAGCCCCGGCCGGCCCGGCCGGACCCCGGACGCCCTTCCTCCGTTCGAACGGCCCTACGTACCATGGGGGCGACATCCGCCCGCACGCCCCGCGACCCGGGGACGGGCGGGCGGTAGCGCGCGCAAGGAGGCGACGTAGTGACCGAGGACCGCAGCCCGGCGGTGTCCGAGAACCCCGAGGGTTCCGTCGAGGGCGAGGAGGCCGAGAAGCCGGTCAAGAGCCGCAAGAACGGCCTGTACGGCGAGATCTCCGACGAGCTCGCCGCGTCCATGCGCTCCGGCTGGGCCGACACCGAGCTGCGCGGCCTGCAGCCGGACGTGCAGGCCCCGTACGCGGCCGAGCGCCGCGCCAAGCTGTCCGCCGCCTTCCCCGGCGAGCGCCTGGTCGTCCCCGCGGGCAACCTGCGCACCCGGGCCAACGACACCGAGTACGCCTTCCGCGCCGCCAGCGAGTACGTCCACCTGACCGGCAACCGGACCGAGGACGCCGTCCTGGTCGGCGAGCCGGTCGACGGCGGCCACGCGTTCGCGCTGTACCTGCTGCCGCGCTCCGACCGGGAGAACGGCGAGTTCTGGCTGAGCGGCCAGGGCGAGCTGTGGGTCGGCCGCCGCCACTCGCTGGCCGAGTCCGAGCAGCTGTACGGCCTGCCGGTGCGGGACGTCCGCAAGGCCGCCGAGGAGCTGGCCGCGGCCGACGTCCCGACCCGGATCGTGCGCGGCTACGACGCCGCGCTGGAGGAGGCCCTCGCCGAGCGGCTCGACGAGGAGAAGGACGACGAGCTGAAGGTGTTCCTGTCCGGGCTGCGCCTGGTCAAGGACGAGTGGGAGATCGGCGAGCTGCGCGCCGCCTGCGACGCCACCGTGAACGGCTTCACCGACGTGGTGCGCGAGCTGGACCGGGCCGTCGCCTCCTCCGAGCGCTGGATCGAGGGCACCTTCTGGCGCCGCGCCCGGGTCGAGGGCAACGACGTCGGCTACGGCACGATCGCCGCGGCCGGCCCGCACGCCACCACCCTGCACTGGGTCCGCAACGACGGCGACGTCCGCCCCGGCGAACTGCTGCTGCTGGACGCGGGCGTGGAGACCCACACCCTCTACACCGCCGACGTCACCCGCACCCTGCCGATCAACGGCCGCTTCTCCCCGCTGCAGCGCAAGGTCTACGACGCGGTGTACGAGGCCCAGGAGGCCGGCATCGCCGCGGTCCGGCCGGGCGGGAGGTTCCGCGACTTCCACGACGCCGCGCAGCAGGTGCTCGCCGCCCGCCTGCTGGAGTGGGGCCTGATCGACGCCTCGGTGTACGACCTGGAGAAGGTCCTGGAGCTCGGCCTGCAGCGCCGCTGGACGCTGCACGGCACCGGCCACATGCTCGGCCTCGACGTGCACGACTGCGCGCACGCCCGCCGCGAGCAGTACGTGGACGCGCTGCTGGAGCCCGGCATGGTGCTGACCGTCGAGCCCGGCCTGTACTTCCAGGCCGACGACCTGACCGTCCCCGAGGAGTACCGCGGCCTCGGCGTCCGGATCGAGGACGACATCCTGGTCACCGCCGACGGCCACGAGAACCTCTCCGCGGCGCTGCCCCGGCAGGCCGACGAGGTCGAGTCCTGGATGGCCGGCCTGACCGCCTGACCGCCCGCGCGGCACGTACCGAAGCCCCCGTCCGGCCGGTCCGGCGGGGGCTCCGTCGTGCTCAGTGGCGTCGGCCCCAACCGGAGCAGGCCGCGCAGGTCGGGAGGTTCTTCGCATAACGGGCATGACGGAACATGGACATCTGACGCTCTCCGGACATGGTGGTGGAAGAGGACGGGGAACGGCCGCACCGGACCCCGATGTGATGACTCCTCATCCTCCCGGGAGGTTGTCTCCCGATTCCAAAGGTTTTCCGCCGCCGTCCGCCCCCGTCCGATCAGCCTGCGCCACCGTCCGTGCGCACCCGCCCACCCCGCCGCCGCTCCCGGCGGGCCGGCGCCCCGGACGGCTAGACTCGGCGCGAAACCGCCGACGGCCGCCCCGGGAGCACCACATGGCCGAGCCCGTGCCCATCACCATCGGAAGGCGCCCGGCGCCGGTGCACACCGTCGCGGTGTACGCCTTCGCGGGCATGGCCCCGTTCGAACTCGGCGTGGTGGTCGAGGTGTTCGCCCTCGCCCGGCCCGAGCTGGCCGGGCTGCTGGCCGCCCCCTGGTACGACGTCCGGGTGTGCGCCGAGCGCCCCGGCCACCCGCTGGAGGCGGTCGGCGGGTTCTCCCTGACGCCCCGTCACGGCCTGGAGGAACTCGCCGCCGCCGACACCGTCGTGGTGGTCGGGGTGCCCGACCCGCACGGCGACGTCCCGCCCGCCGTGGTGGCCGCGCTGCGCACCGCGCACGCCCGCGGCGCCCGGGTGGTCTCGATCTGCTCCGGCGCCTTCGCGCTGGCCGCCGCCGGACTGCTGGACGGCCTGCCCGCCACCACGCACTGGCGGTACGCGCCGGAACTGCGCCGCCGCTACCCGCACGTCCGGGTCGACCCGGACGTGCTGTACGTCGACAACGGCCAGGTGCTGACCAGCGCGGGCAGCGCCGCCGGCATCGACCTGTGCCTGCACCTGGTCCGCCAGGACCACGGCGCCAAGGTCGCCAACACCGTCGCCCGCCGCTTCGTCGTCCCGCCGCACCGGGACGGCGGGCAGGCGCAGTTCATCGAGGCGGCGGTGCGGCCGGTGGACGAGCCGGAGGACGGGGTGGCCCGCTCGATGCGCTGGGCGCTGGACCACCTCGCCCGGCCGCTGACCGTGCCGCTGCTGGCCCGGGCGGCCGGCATGTCCGACCGCTCGTACCTGCGGCACTTCACCGCCCGCAACGGGGTCAGCCCGATGCGGTGGGTGGCGATCCAGCGGATCGCGGCCAGCCTGCCGCTGCTGGAGTCGCCGGAGGGCAGCGTGGAGGAGATCGCCGCGGCGGTGGGCTTCGAGTCGGCGGCGACCTTCCGCCACCACTTCGGCCGCACCATGCGCACCTCCCCGACCGCCTACCGGCGCACCTTCGGCCGGGCCGCCTGACGCCGGGCCGCCCCGGCACCGGGCCACCCGAAGACCGGGCCGCCCGAGCGCCGAACCGCCCGGAGACCGGCCGCCCGACGCCGGGCGGCCGTCAGCCCTGCTGCTGCTCGCGCTCCAGCCGGTCCGCGTTGGCGTGGATCGCGTCCCGCAGCCACTGGGCCAGGCCGGGAGCGAGCTTCTCGTACGTCTCGGTGAACCGCGGGTCGGCGAGGTACATGTCGCCGAGGCAGCGGTGCATCTGCGGGCCGCAGTCGTAGAAGTTCAGGCCGATGTGCCGCCGGTGCTGCTCGGCGACCGACATCGCCTGCTCGCTGTCCGGGGCGGTGCCGGCGGTGAGCGCCGCCACCATGGCGTCGTTGATGCCGTCGGTCTCGGCCTTGATCCGCTCCCAGTCCGCCTTGGTGTAGCGGGCGGTGCGCTGCTGGGACTGCTTCCAGGCGTCGGTCTCGCCCCAGCGCTGCTGGGCCTCGTCCTCCCAGTCCTCCTGGTAGTCCTTGCCGAACACCTCGAACTTCTCCTCCGGGGTCAACTGGATCCCCAAGGTCCTCGCCTCCATCGCTCGCTCGACCGCCGCGGCGAGTTCCTCGAGCTTGCGGATCCGGTCGCCGATCAGCTCGCGCTGCCGGCGCAGGTGCTCGCTCGGGCCGACCGTCCGGTCGTCCAGGATCGCCGCGATCTCCTCCAGCGGGAAGCCGAGTTCGCGGTAGAACAGGATCTGTTGCAGCCGGTCCAGCTCGGCCTCGCTGTAGCGCCGGTAGCCGGCCGGGGTGCGGTCGCTCGGCGACAGCAGCCCGATCCGGTCGTAGTGGTGCAGGGTGCGCACCGTGACCTTGGCGATCGCCGCCAGCCGTCCGACCGTGTAGCCCTCGTCCATCGCGTTTCCCTCCTTCCCGCCGCTGTGCGACCAGCCTGGGGCCTGACGCGACGTGAGGGTCAAGCCGCTCGGGCCCGGCCCCGGCCACCGCCTTCCGCGGGCGGCTACTCGGACTCGCCGTAGCGGATCAGGTAGGCGGCGAACCGGTCCAGGTCCTCGTCGTCCCAGGAGGTGAAGCGGTCGGTGAAGGCCCGCCGCCGCTGCTCGTACGCCTCCGCCAGCAGCTGTTCGCCGGCCTCCGTCAGGTGCAGCAGCTGGCCGCGCTGGTCGTCCGGGTCGGCCTGGCGGCCCAGCAGCCCGAGCCGCTCCAGCGCGCCGACCTGCCGGCTGACGGTGGACTTGTCGAGCATGAAGTGCGACGCCAGGTCGGCGGCCCGGCACGAGCCCCGCTCCTTGACCAGGTCGAGCATGCTGTACGTGACCAGCGAGAGCTCGGGGTGCAGCTGGGCTGCCTTGTGGCGGGCCCGGCGGGCGAACGCGGTGAGCTCGCGCTGGATGGTCTCCAGCGCGGCGTCGCGGTCGGGCATGGCGTGGCTCCTTCGTCGTGCGGTGTTGCCGACCACGGTAGGGGTAGCCGCGCTCAGACGCCGACCGCCTCCTCCATCTCCTCCTCGGCGGCCTCCGCCGCAAGCTGCTCGACAGACCGATCGGCAGGCTGCTCGGCGGCCTGTTCCGCGCCCGGCACGACGGCCGGCGCCGCGGCCGCGGCGAGGGCCCGCTTCCGCTCGGTGCGGGCGGCCGCCAGGAGCAGCACCGCACCGGCCGCGAGCCAGCCGAACAGGGTGGCGACGTGGCCGCCGAGCCCGGCCCGGCCGCCGAAGTAGACGTGGTCGCGGACGCCCTCCAGGAAGCCCGCGCCGTTCCAGAAGGAGTGCAGGGCGCGGTAGAAGCCGTTCTGCAGCTCGGGCTGGAAGATGCCGCCGGAGCTGGTGAAGTTGAGCATCACGAACAGCGCCATCATGGTCAGCGTGGTCCACCGGCCGAGGAAGGCGTGCAGGGCGGTGCCGATCGCGACGATGCCCGCCGAGTACAGCCAGCTCATCGCCCAGACGCCGAGCAGGCCGTGGTCGACCAGGTGGAAGACCGGTCCGGCCAGCGCCGTGCCGAGCAGGCTGACCACCAGGGCGACGCCGAGGCCGAGCAGGGCCCGCACCCGCATCGCCAGGGCCGCGCCGGCCGCGCCGAGCACCGCGACCGAGCCGTAGGAGCCGATGCTCAGCGCCACCAGCAGGAAGAACAGGCCCTGCCCGGTCGGGTCGCCGGCCGGCAGCGGGGTCAGTTCCTGGACGGCCAGCGGCTTGCCCTGGTGGGCGGCGACCTGGGTGAACACCTTCTCGGCGGCGCTCGCCGAGGTCTCCGAGTTCGCGGTGGCCACCAGCAGGGTCGGCGCGTCGGCGTCCGGCACGTACGCGGCGACCAGGTCGCGGTCGAGCAGCCGCTGCCGGGCCGCGTCGGAGTCGGCCGCGGTGGTGACGTCCAGGCCGTCGCCGGCCTTGTCCTTGAGGGTCTGCGCCAGCACCTGGGCCTGCGGCCCCTGTCCGACCACCGCGACCGGCAGTTGGTGCGGGGCGGGGGCGTGGAAGGCGGACAGGTAGGCGATCCCCATGCCGAGGCACATCAGCAGCGGTGTGACCAGGTGGGTGAGGACGTGCCGCAGGGCGGGGCGGGACACCGCTGACACCGAGGACATCACGACTCCATGGTTGGGAAGTACAACTATTATTTAGTTGCACTTTACAACGCGAGTGTCCTCCGCAGCCATCCCCCGGCCCCGCCCTGTGGCACACCTCACCCGCCTACAGCAGGTCGTCGAGCTCCCGCAGCAGGCGGCTCTTCGCCCGCGCCCCCACCAGCGAGCGCACCGGCTCGCCGTCCTTGAACACCATCAGCGTCGGCATCGACAGCACCCCGTACGCGTTCCGGGTCTCCGGGTTCGCGTCCACGTCCAGCGCGACCACCGCCAACCGCCCGGCCTGCTCCGCCGCCACCTCCGCCAGCACCGGCGCCAGCTGCCGGCACGGCGGGCACCAGTCGGCGGTGAACTCCACCAGCACCGGCCCCGGCACCGCCAGCACCCGCTCGGCGAAGTCCCGGTCCGTCACACTGTCCACGCCACCCATCGCGTCCTCCTGTCGTCGGTCGTCGTCACTCCTCGGTGCGGACCAGCTCGCAGCGCGGCTCGCCGCCGCCGGCCCCGGCCAGCGCGTCCCGGGCCGCCTCGGCCCGGGCCAACTGCCCCGCCACCGTCTCCCGGACCTCGCTCAACCGGGCCACCATGGCGTCCAGTTCGGCCAGCTTCGCCCGGTACACCTCCAGCGAGGCCGGGCACGAGTCACCCTCCGGGTGGCCCGCCTGCAGGCACTCCACGAACGGCCGGGTCTCCTCCAGCTCGAACCCGAAGTCCTGGAGCATCCGAATCTGCCGCAGCAGCCGCAGGTCCTCCTCGTCGTACGCCCGGTACCCGTTCCCCCCGCGCCGCGCGGGCAGCAGCCCCCGCGACTCGTAGTACCGGAGCGCCCTGGTGGTGGTCCCCGCCCGCTGCGCCAACTCGCCGATCCGCATGCCACGACGCTAGACCTTCACCCCGACGTCAACGCCAGCCCCTTTTCCGCTGTCCGCCGCCCCACGATGATCGTTAGGCTCGCCTGATGACCGAACTGACCACGGCCCTGCTCGCGGCCTACGACGAGCACATGCGCGGCCTCGGCGTCCGCGCCGAGGACGAGACCCACGACAGCGACGGCCCGCTGCTGCGCAAGTACGGCGGCTTCCGCGGCTTCGTCACCTCGCCCCGCCCCGACCTCGGCCTGCGCGGCGACGCGCTCGACGAACTCATCGTCCGCCAGCGCGAGTTCTTCGCCGCCCGCGGCGAGAGCGTCGAGTGGAAGACCCGCGGCCACGACCTCCCCGCCGACCTCCCGGCCCGGCTGACCGCCGCCGGCTTCGTCGGCGAGGAGCCCGAGACCGTCCTGGTCGGCCTCGCCGCCGAACTCGCCACCCCCACCCCCGCCCCCGAGGGCGTCACCGTCCGCCGGGTCACCTCCCCCGCCGACATGCGGCGGATCGCCGCGATGGAGAGCGAGGTCTGGGGCGAGGACTGGTCCTGGCTCGCCGACGACCTCGCCACCCGCGCGAACGGCCCCGCGGACTTCCTGGTCCTGGTCGCCGAGACCGACACCCCCCGCCCCGAGGTGGTCTCCGCCGCCTGGCTCAACCGCACCCCCGGCAGCGAGTTCGGCGGCCTCTGGGGCGGCTCCACCCTCGCCGCCTGGCGCGGCCGCGGCATCTACCGCTCCCTGGTCGCCCACCGCGCCCGCTGGGCCCTCGACCACGGCATCCGCTACCTCCAGGTCGACGCCTCCCCCGACAGCGCCCCCATCCTGAACCGCCTGGGCATGCACGCCGTCACCACCACCACCCCGTACGTCTGGACCCCGCCCACCGCCTGACCCGCCACCCGGTGCGCAGCAGCGGGGGCGCTGCGCGCGGCCGGACCGGCCCGACGAACACCCCTCCGACCTGCGGGAACACCGCCGGTCAGAACTTCCTCGGAAAATCTTCGGCAGCATGTAGAGAACCCTCCTCCCCGCTCCGACCAATGGACGCAAGCACGAACCGCCCGAACGAACCGAGGAAGTGGTCCCCGTGAAGTACCTGCTGATGACGTACGGCAACCAGGAGAAGTGGGCCGCCCTGTCGACCGAGGGCTGGACCGAAGCGGTCGCCCAGCAGGACGCGTTCAACAAGCGCTACCAGGAGACCGGCGAACTGATCGGCGCCTACGGCCTCGGCGACGCCGCGGTCAGCCGCCTGGTGCGCCGCCAGGAGGGCCTGCCCGCGGTCAGCGACGGCCCCTACCTGGAGACCAAGGAGTACATGGCGAGCTTCTACCTGCTCGACTGCGAGAACGAGCAGCGCGCCCTGGCGATCGCCGCCGACATGCCGTGGGCCGACCGCGAACCGGTGGAACTGTGGCCGATCCTGCACGAGGCGAATTGACGCCCTCCCCACGCTACGGCGCGGGAATTCCGGCCGACCCGGCGGTGCGGGGCTTGGGCCCCGTTCCGCGCGGGCTCCGGTGGGTTCCTCGTTCGACGGACCGTGCCCGGCGTGGTTCTGCCACGCCGGGTCTGACCGGCCCTCCGGAGGCGTTTGACCTGTCCGCCCGCCCGGCGGCCAGGATGTTGCGCGCGGCGTTGAGATCACGGTCGTGCCCGGCCCCGCACGCACCGCAGGTCCACGTCCTGACCTGCAGGGGCTTGGGTCCGTCCCTGGCGCCACAGGCCGAGCACAGCTGGGAGGAGGGGAACGCCCGGTGGACGATCCCGACCGTGCGGCCGTAACGGGCGGCCTTCTCTTCGATCATTCGTCGGAAGGTTCCCCATCCGGCGTCGTGCACGGACTTGGCCAGTCGGCCCCGGGCCAGGCCGCGCACGTTGAGGTCCTCCAGGTACACCGCTTGGTTCTCGCGGACGATCCCGGTGGTCAGCTTGTGCAGCCAGTCCCGGCGGCTGTCGGCCACCTTGGCGTGCGCCCTGGCGGCCTTCCGGCGGGCCTTCTCCCGGTTCTTCGAGCCCTTCGCCTTGCGGGACAGCTCCCGCTGCGCGGCCTTCAGCCGTTTCTCCGCCTTGCGCAGCAAACGCGGGTTGTCGACCACTTCCCCGGTCGACAGCACCGCATAGGAGGCCAGGCCGAGGTCGATCCCGACCTCGCCACCGGCCTCCGGCAGCGGTTCGGGTTCGACGTCCACCACGAACGAGGCGTGGTACCGACCCGCTGCGTCCAGCACCACCGTCACCGACGACGGCACGGCAGGCAGCGCACGCGACCACCGCACCCGCACGTCACCGATCTTCGCCAGGTTCAGCTTCCCGTTCGACCGGATCCGGAACCCGTTGCGGGTGAACCGCAACGACTGCCGGGAGTCCTTGCGCGACTTGAACCGCGGCAGCCCCACCGGCCGCCCGGCACGCTTGCCGGAGACGGAGTCGAAGAAGTTCCGGTATCCCGCGTCCAGATCCCGCAACGACTGGATCAGCGGATCCGCCCCCACCGAAGCCAGCCACGAACGCTCGGTGGTCTTCTTCGCCGCGGTGATCACCAGCTTCTGCAGCTCCGCGACCTTCGGATACGGCAGACCGGCCCTCCGGGCCTCACGCCGCACCTCCAACGCGTCGTTGTACACCACCCGAGCACACCCGAACGTCCGCGCCAGCACGGCCCGCTGGACCGACGTCGGATACAGCCGGTACGAGTACCGAAGATGCACCAGGCCAGCCTGTCCGGGACCACTGACAACGACCCGCGCCAGAACTCCTGATGACTGCCCCGCCACCATGAGCCAAGGACCTTCTCCTCACCCGGTTCGAAGGTCAGCACCTCTCGGGAGGACAAGATGGGATTCCCCGTCCCGGCCGCCGACCAGGACCTGCTGCGCGCGCTCGCGCCGCAGGTCCTGGCGGCGTTGCTGCGCCGTCACGCCGGTGCCTTCGACGCCTGCGAGGACGCGGTGCAGGAGGCGCTGCTCGCGGCGGCCGAGCAGTGGCCGCGGGAGGGGCGGCCGGCCAATCCGCGCGGCTGGCTGGTGACGGTCGCCTCGCGCCGGCTGGTGGACCTGGTCCGGGCCGACCGGGCCCGCCGGGAGCGGGAGGAGCGGCTGTTCCTGGCCACCCCGCAGTCCGAGCTGCTCGGCCGCCCGGCGGACGCCGACCCGGACGCCGACCGGGACGACTCGCTGGCCCTGCTGTTCCTGTGCTGCCACCCGGCGCTGACCGCGCCGAGCCGGATCGCGCTGACGCTGCGGGCGGTGGGCGGCCTGAGCACCGCGCAGATCGCGGCGGCGTTCCTGGTCCCCGAGGCCACCATGGCGCAGCGGATCAGCCGGGCCAAGCAGACCATCCGCTCCTCGGGCCTGCCGTTCGCGCTGCCCGCCCCGGCCGAGGCGGACGGCCGGCTGCGCGAGGTGCTGCAGGTGCTGTACCTGGTCTTCAACGAGGGCTACACGTCCACCGCGGGCGGTGACCTGACGGCCCCCCGGCTGTCCGACGAGGCGATCCGGCTGACCAGGCTGCTGCACCGGCTGCTGCCGCGGGACGCCGAGGTGATGGGCCTGCTGGCGCTGATGCTGCTGACGGACGCCCGGCGCCCGGCCCGGACCGGCCCGAACGGCGAGCTGGTGCCGCTGGCCGAGCAGGACCGCACCCGGTGGGACGCGGCGGCGGTCGCGGAGGGCACCGCCCTGGTCGAACGGGCCCTGCCGGCCGGGCGGGTGGGCCCGTACCAGCTGCAGGCGGCGATCGCGGCGCTGCACGACGAGGCCCCGGACGTGACCGCCACCGACTGGCCGCAGATCCTGGCCCTGTACGACCTGCTGCTCCGGGTCGCCCCGGGCCCGGTGCCCGCGCTGAACCGCGCCGTGGCCCTGGCCGAGGTCCGCGGCCCGGCCGCCGCCCTGGCCGAACTCGACTCGCTCTCAGCCGAGTTGGACCGCCACCACCGCTACCACGCGGTCCGCGCCGAGCTCCTCTCCCGCACCGGCGACACCCCCGCCGCCACCACCGCCTTCCACCGCGCCGCGGCCCTGGCCCCCACCCTCCCCGAACGCCGCTACCTCACCGAACGCGCCCACGCCCTCCCTCAGTAGCCCCGCCGGCCCCGCGCAGCGGCCTTCACCCCCCGACCGCCACCGCCACCGCCGCGTCGATCGCCCCGTACAGCTCCGAGCGCAGCCCGAGCCGACTGGTCCGGATCTCGACGGCCTCGGCGACGGCGGGCTGGGCGTAGCGGTCCACCGACTCGCGGATGCCGTGGACGAGCGGGGCGCCGGCCTGGCCGAGTTCGCCGCCGATGACGATGGCGGCGGGGTTGAGGCAGTTGACCAGGTCGGCGAGGACGCGGCCGATGGTGCGGCCGGCTTCGCCGATGACGCGGGCGGCGGCCGGGATGTCGGCGAGCCGGTCGAGCGGCGGGAGGTCGACGTGTTCGCCGGGGCGGGCGCCGGGGGCGAGGACGTGGGCCAGGCGGCGGCGGACCTCGACGATGGAGGCGACGGACTCCAGGCAGCCGCGGTTGCCGCAGCGGCACCAGGTGCCGGTGTCGGGGAGCTGGATGTGGCCGATCTCGCCGGAGATGCCGCTGGCGCCGCGGTAGATGCGTCCGTCGAGCAGGAGTCCGGCGCCGATGCCGGTGGAGGCCTTGACGTAGACGAGGTCGTTGACGGTGCCGCCGGTGCCGTGGGCGCGTTCCCCGCGGGCGCCCATCTCGGCGTCGTTGCCGACGGTGACGGGCCGGTCGAAGACCCGGCCGAGTTCGGCGGCGGGGTCCATGCCGATCCACTGGGAGAGGGTGGAGGGGGCGCGGACCACGTTGGTGCGGGTGTCGAGGGCGCCGGGGATGCCGGCGGCGATGGCGGTGATCTCGTCGAGGCGGTGCCCGGCGGCGTCGAGGGCCTGGCGGGCGAGCGTCTCGGCGGCTTCGAGGACTTCGCGCGGGTGGTTGTCGACGTCGAGGTGGGCGGTGGCTTCGCCGAGGACGGTGCCGGAGGTGTCGGCGACGGCGGCGGTGACGTGGGTGTGGCCGAAGTCGAAGGCGAGCACCAGGGCGTGGGCGCGGCGCAGGGTGACGGCGGCGGCGCGGCGGCCGCGGCCGGCGGTCGTCGCCGCGGTGGCGGTGGTCTCGCTGACGAGCCCTTCGTCGAGCAGGTCGGTGACGGCGCTGCTGACGGCGGAGCGGGAGAGCCCGGTGAGCCGGCTGATCTCGGTGCGGCTGAGCGTGCCGTGCTCGCCGAGGACGGCGAGCAGGGCGGCCCGGGTGCGCAGGCGGCGGGCCGAGGGGGCCGGGGTGGCGGGGGCTGTCATGCACGGAACGGTAGCGGACTCGCCGACCATTTTCACCGTTGAACGGATTATTTGACGTTCTGCTCGTCCTCTTGACGGACGAATTGGCCTATACCTATGGTCTAGGGCAGCAGTAGTACCTCATGTGCCGGTACGAGGACGCGCCGGGAGAGGAAGGCCGATGAACGCCACCCAGAGCCGTCATCGCTGGTGCGTCGAGATTCCGCACGCCAACGAGATCCGCTCCGGCCGCCACCTGTTCATCGTGGACGCCGCCGCCGAGGAGGACGCCCGCCGCGAGGCGATCGAGCGCGCCGAGTCGGCCGAGGCCCGCCGCCACCGCCGCGACGCCGACCTGGACCTGGCCCAGGTCACCGTGGTCCACCTGGGACTGCTCCGCACGCACTGATCCCCCGCCGGCCACCGGGCCGACGGGGGATCTCACCGCTCGGAGGCGCTACGCCCGCCCGGCCGACTTCTGGGTCCGCCGCGCCAGCGAGTCGATCACCACGGCGGCCAGCAGCACCGCACCGGTGATCATGAACTGGATCGCGTTGCTCAGTCCCTGGATGTTCATCCCGGACTGGATCGAGCCGATCACCAGCGCACCGAGCAGCGCCGACCAGGTCGACCCCCGCCCGCCGAACAGGCTGGTGCCGCCGATGACGGCCGCCGCGATGGCGTTCATCAGCAGGTTGCCGCCGCCGGAGGTCTGCGAGGCCGACTGGATCTGCGCGGCCAGGAACAGGCCGCCGATCGCCGCCATGGTGGAACAGATCATGAACACCGTGATCCGCACCAGCGAGACGTTGATGCCGGCCCGCCGGGCGCCCTCGATGTTCCCGCCCAGCGCGAACACCTTCCGCCCGTACGGGGTGCGGCGCAGCACGAACTCCAGCACCACCACGAAGACCACGAACACCAGCAGCGCCAGCGGCAGCCCCTTGTACTGGTTGAGCGTGTAGGCCACCAGGAACCCGACCACGGCCAGCGCCGCGCTGCGCACCAGGATGTCGGTGAGCGTCCGGTACGGGACGCCGGAGGCCCGGCGGCGCCGGGCGTCCAGCAGCGAGGAGCCGAGGAAGAGCACCACGCCGGCCGCCGCCAGTCCGTAGGCGGCGATCTGCTGCCCGTAGATGGTGGAGTACAGCCGGGAGACGATGTCCTTGCCGGACAGGTTGACGGTGCCGCTGGCGCCCAGGATCTGCAGCATCAGGCCGTTCCAGCCGAGGTTGCCGGCCAGGGTGACGACGAACGCCGGGACGCCGACCTTGGCGAAGAACAGGCCCTGCACCAGGCCGACCACCGCGCCGCCGACCAGCGCGGACAGCAGCGCCACCCACTGGTTGACGCCGTGGGTGACGTTCATGACCGCGAAGATCGCCGCGCACAGGCCGCTGACCGAGCCGACCGACAGGTCGATCTCGCCGAGCAGCAGCACGAACACCACGCCGAGCGCGATCATGCCGGTGCCGACGATCTGCTGGGAGAGGTTGGAGAGGTTCTGCGCGGACAGGAAGCTGCTGTTCAGCGAGCCGAACACGGCCCAGATGACGATCAGCGCGACCACCACCGGGGCCGAGCCGAGCTCACCGCTGGTCAGCCGCCGCTTGAACTCGATCAGGTAGCCCTTGAGGCCCTCCTGCCGGACGATCAGCCGCGGGTCGACGGCCGGGGTGGCCTCCGCGGCGACCGGCACGGGCGCGTTGACGCCGCCGGCCGGCATGGAGTCCTCGGGCAGCGGCCGGTGCCCGGGCTCCGGGGTGTCCCCGCTCATCGCTCGCCTCCCTCACCGCGGGCCTGCCGGCGGGTCACGGCGTTGTCCGTGGCACCGGTGATGGCCGAGATGATCTGCTCCTGGTTGGTGGAGTGCTTGTCGAAGACCCCGTTGTTGCGGCCCAGCCGCAGCACCGCGACGGTGTCCGCGACCGCCATCACGTCGGCCATGTTGTGGCTGATCAGGATCACCCCGAGGCGCTGGTCGCGCAGCCGCTCGACCAGGTCGAGGACCTGCGCGGTCTGCTCGACGCCGAGCGCGGCGGTCGGTTCGTCCAGGATCACCACCTTGGGCGAGCCGATCAGCGCCCGGGCGATCGCCACCACCTGGCGCTGGCCGCCGGAGAGCGAGGCGATCGGGATCCGCACGCTGGGGATCCGGATGGAGAGGGTGTCCAGCAGCTGCCGGGAGCGCTTCTCCATGGCGACCTCGTCCAGGACCAGCCCGAACTGCTTGATCTCCCGGCCGAGGAACAGGTTGCCGACCACGTCCAGGTTGTCGCACAGCGCGAGGTCCTGGTAGACGGTGGCGATGCCCAGGTGCTGGGCGTCCTGCGGCCGGTGGATGGACACCGGCCGGCCCTCCCACTCGATGACGCCTTCGTCCGGCTGGTTGACCCCGGCGATGGTCTTCACCAGCGTCGACTTGCCGGCGCCGTTGTCGCCGACCAGCGCGACCACCTCGCCGGCCCGCACCTCCAGCTCGATGCCGGTGAGCGCCTGGACGGCGCCGAACCGCTTCGAGATGCCCCGCAGTGCCAGTACGGTCTCACCCGCCACCGCGACCACCTCCTCTCCGGTGGAAGGCGGTCACTGGATCCCGGCGGCCTGGCAGGCCGAGGCGTAGTCGGGGGTGCAGATCTGCTGCGCGGTGTACAGGCCGTCGGCGATCACGGTGGACTTGATGTTGTCCTTGGTGAGCACGGTCGGGGCGATCAGCAGCGAGTCGACCTTGGTGCCGCTGCCGTTGGTCGAGGTGGTGGGCTTCAGCGAGGCGCCCAGGCTCTTGCCCTGGGCCAGCTGCACCGCCATCTCGCCGGCCGCGTCCGCCTCCGGCTTGTACGGCTTGTAGATCGACATGGTCTGCGTCCCGGCCAGGATCCGCTGCACCGCGTCGAGCTGGGCGTCCTGGCCGGTCAGCGGGACGCTCAGGTTGGCCGCCTTGAGGGCGGTGGCGATGCCGGCCGCCATGCCGTCGTTGGCGGAGTAGACGCCGACCACGTTCGGGGCGCCGATCGCGGTGATCGCGGCGGCGGCCTCCTGGTTGGCGGTGTTCGGGTCCCACTGCGGGGTGTCGTATTCCTTGCCGATCTTCAGCTTGCCGTCGATCGCGCTGTGCGCGCCGGCCTTGAAGTCGGCCGCGTTCGGGTCGGTCGGCGAGCCGTTGATCATGACGATCTGGCCGCTGGACGCCTTGTCGCCGACCGCCTTGACCAGCGCCTCGCCCTGCAGTTCGCCGACCTTGTGGTTGTCGAAGGAGACGTACGCGTCCACCGGGCCCTGGGCGAGCCGGTCGTAGGCGATCACCTTGACGCCCGCGTCGTGCGCCTTCTGCACCGAGGACTGGATCGCCTTGGAGTCGACCGCGTCCAGGATCAGCACCTGGTCGCCCTTGGTCAGCGCGGTGTCCACCTGGGTCTGCTGCTGCGTCGCGTCCTGGTTGGCGTTGTAGTAGTCGATCTGCGCGTTCGGCGCCAGCGACTTGATCTTCGCCTCGATCAGCGGGCGGTCGAACTGCTCGTACCGGGTGGTCTTGGACTCCGGCAGCAGCAGGCCGATCTTCACCGCCTGGTTCGCGCTGCCCGAGGAGCCCGAGGAGCCGGACGACTGCTTCGCGCTGCCGCAGGCGGCCAGGCCCGCGGCGAGCGAGGCCGCGGTGACCGCGACGGCGATCCGACGGAGACCGGTGTGCATGATGCCCTCTTCCTGTGGATGGCGCCCCCGTCACCGAGTGTGAGAACGCTCGGCCGCCGCCACGATCGGGACTGGGCCGAGCGGGTGGCGGTGCCCCGTCCGGCCGGTCCGCCGGGGGCCGGGCGAGGACGGGTGTGACTTCACCCGTCCGGGTTTGTATGCTTCGCTCGACTTCTACAGCCTTGTAGAAGTTCGGTCGGCGGCAACGGGTGAGGGGGCGTCATGTCCGCACGCAGGGCGAGGACCGGTCACGGCGGCACGCGCGGCCGCGGCCACCGGGTGCGGCGGATCGCGCTGTGGACCACCGCGGGCACCGTCTCGCTGACCGTGCTGGCCGGCGGGCTGCTGTACTACCGGCTCAACGGCAACCTGAGCACCTTCGGCAGCGACGGCCTCAGCAAGGAGCGCCCGGCCGCCGCCAGTGCCGACGCCGAGGGCCGCACCCCCGTCAACCTGCTGCTGATCGGCTCCGACTCCCGTGCGGGCAGCAACAAGGACCTCGGCGGCGGCCAGGACGGCGGCGCCCGCTCGGACACCGCGATCCTGCTGCACGTCTACGCCGACCACAGGCACGCCGTCGGGGTGTCCATCCCGCGCGACTCGCTGGTCGAGGTCCCGCCCTGCATGCTGCCGAACAAGACCTGGACCAAGGACCAGCCCAGCGCCATGTTCAACAGCGCCTTCTCGGTCGGCGACACCGACCAGGGCAACCCGGCCTGCACCCAGAACACCGTGGAGAAGCTCACCGGGCTGCGCATCGACCACACCATGGTGGTCAACTTCCAGGGCTTCGCCGACATGACCACCGCGGTCGGCGGCGTCGACGTCTGCCTGCCCAAGGCCGTCTACGAGGGCGACCTCAACCCCAACCTCGGGCACCGCGGCAAGGAGCTGTTCAAGCAGGGCCACCAGACCATCTCCGGCCAGGCCGCGCTCGACTACGTCCGGATCCGGCACGGCCTCGGCGACGGCTCCGACATCGGCCGCACCAAGCGCCAGCAGGCCTTCCTCTCCTCGCTGATCAAGCAGGTCAAGGCGAAGGGCATGGACCCCACCACGCTGCTGCCGCTGGCCGACGCCGCCACCAAGGCGCTCACCGTGGACGAGGGCCTCGGCTCGGCCGGCAAGCTGGTCGACTTCGCCATGTCGCTCAAGAACCTCGACCTGCACGACATCAAGTTCCTCACCGTCCCCTGGCGCTACCAGGGCGAGCGGGTCGCCCTGCTGCACCCCGACGCCGACCAGCTGTGGGCCGCGCTGAAGGCCGACCGCACCCTGGACGGGCAGGACACCGCCCCGAGCCCCGCCGCCGCCGACCCGAGCCCCGCCGCGCCCACCACCACCGCGCCCGCCAAGGTCGACGGCGCCGGCGTCCGGGTCGCCGTCTACAACGGCACCGAGACCGCCGGGCTGACCACCCGGGCCGCCCAGGCCCTGGAGGGGTCCGGGTTCACCGTCACCGGCCGGGCCAACGCCTCCTCCCGCACCCACCGCAGCACCCTGGTCGAGTACGGGGCCGGCGAGAAGGCCAAGGCCGAGAAGGTCGCCGCGCTCTTCCCCGGCGCCGTCCTGCAGGCCGGCGGCCAGGCCGGGATCTCCCTCACCCTGGGCGCCGACTACGCCGCCGCCGGCGGCACCACCGCCGCCCCGCCGGTGCCCACCGGCCCGCTGCCCACCAGCGTCAGCCAGGCCCGCTCCGCCGACGAGGACGCCTGCGCCGACCTCACCTACGGCTGAGCCCGCGACCGCACCCGCGCACCCGCGCACCCGCACCGACCCCGCCCGCGCCGACCGCCGGGCGCTCCACCACTCACGGGGGGACAGCGGCGATGGACCCGCACACCGGCAGCGGCCCCACCCAGCAGGACCGGGCCGACTTCGAGTACGCCCTCGGCCGGGCCCTGGCCGACCCGGCGGTGCGCGCCGCGCTCGCCGACGACCCCCGGCGGACCGCCCGGCTGCGGACCCTGGCCCGGCAGCACTCCGCCCGGATCCTGGCCGCCGCCGAACCCGAGTACCTGGCCTACCGGCGGCTCCGCGACACCGTCCCCGAACCGCCCGCCCGGACCGCCGACCCGCGCGAGCGGCTCACCGGCTGGCTGGGCGCGCTGGCCCTGATCGTGCCGATCGTCAGCGGCAGCGCCGCCGCCGTGTTCTTCCTGCTCGGCGCCGTCCTCGACCTGTCCCGCCCGCACGCCGGACCGGCCGGGGAACTGCGCGCCGCCGCCTGGACCACCGTCGCCGTCGCGGTGGCCGGCGCGCTGGTCGGACTGCTCGGCCTGCTGCTCACCGCCGCCTGGCGGCGCACCGACCCGGCCGGCGACCCGCAGCACGAGCAGCAGGTCGCGGCCGCCCGCACCGCCTGGCGCAGCACCCTGCTGGAACGCGGCCTGCTGCCGTTCCTGCTCGCCGGCCCGGACGACGGGCCCGGGCCCACCGGACGCTGAACCGGGCTCCTGCGGACCGCCGTTGACGACTGGTCAGCCCGCGGACGGGAGCAGCCGGCCGAGCAGCCGGCGGCCGTCGGGCCAGTCGCCGAGGCCGGAGGCGGCGTTGATGTGGCCGAGCCGGCCGGCCTCGACGAGTTCGGCGCCGAGCGCGGCGGCGGTGGCCCGGGCGTGGTCGAGGGTGGCGTAGGGGTCGTCGGCGCTGGCCACCACGAGGGTGCGGAAGGGCAGCGGGGCGGGGCGCGGGCGGTGGTAGCCGGTGGCCCCGGCGGGGAAGGCGGGGCCGTGCGGGTCGGGGGCGGCGACCAGCAGCGCGCCGACGACGTCCGGGTCGGCGTGGTCGGCGGCCCACTCCACCAGGGTGTTGCAGCCGAGGCTGTGGGCGACGACCAGCTTGGGTCCCGGGGTGCGCCGCAGGGCGGCGTCCAGGTCGGCGACCCAGGCGTCGCGTTCCGGGTCGTCCCAGGAGTCGTGCTCGACCCAGACGGTGCGCGGGTCGGCGGCGTGCCAGCGGTACTGCCAGTGCCCGGGGCCGGAGTTGCCGATTCCCGCGAGGTGCACATACGTGACGGATTCCATGGAGACCTCGTGCTCGGCCGCCCGGGGGCGGTCGGGGGCGGCCCCGGCCCCGCGGCGGGAGGGGCGGATCGTGTGTCCGCACCTTAACGGCAGGTTGCGCGGCGTGGCGTTCTCCGGCCGGTACCGGCCGGACCGCATGGTGGCGCACTTCTTGACGCCGCGTCGGAAAAAACCCGGAACTCGCGCGTTGCTCCCCCGATCGGGGCCCGCCCTGTGATAAACGGCCCGGTGGGAGGCGGTGGAGCGGCCGCGGGGCCGGATCGGACCGGGTACTGACGATCGATCAGGGCGCTGACCTGCGGTTCCAACTCCCCTTGTCCACTTCGCTGCAGACGCATCTTCACGCCGATGTGGACGATCGTTCACCTGTTCGCCCGATGATACGATCATCCCGCTTGGGGGAGCGGCGGGTTCACCCTGCGATGACGGGGATTCAGCAGTCGGCCGCCAGTCGCCTGAAGAGAGTCTTATGACGAAATACACAGCGAACCCATTGCTCTGGGTTCTCTTCCTCGTCCTGGCCGCCGCGATCCTCGTCGTGGTCCGCCAGCGCAAGGCAGCCGCGGCACTCCGACAGGAGATCGACGGGCTCCGGGAGCACTACACCGACCTGGAACACCACTATACGCAGTCGGTCGCCTCCGCTCAGGAACAAGCGGACGAAGCAACCAAAACGGTATTGAAGTCCGCCATGCGGACGCTCCAGGGCCTCGCGGCGGAACAGCAGTTGATCCTCTCCCGGCTGCAGGTCAAGTACGGCGAGTCGGTGATCCTGCAGGACCTCCTGGAGGTCGACCACACCAACTCCCAGTTCGGCCGCCGCGCCCAGTCCATCGCCGTCCTGTGCGGCGGCTGGCTCGGCCGCCACCGCGACGTCGCCTCGGTGTACGACGTGGTGCGCTCCGCGCAGGGCCGCATCCGCCACTACCGCCGGGTGGAGATCCTCTCCCAGGTGGACTTCGGCATCTCCAGCCGCGCGGTGGAGCCGGTCGCCCTGGCGCTGGCCGAGCTGTTCGACAACGCGACCTCGTACTCCAGCCCCGACACCGTGGTGGAGGTCAACATCCGCACCGTGCCCAAGGGCGTGGTGGTCGTGGTGGACGACGCCGGCGTCGGCATGAACGACGAGGAACGGGCCCGCGCGGAGCGGCTGCTGACCACCGACCGGGTCACCGGCGTCGGCGGCCTCGGCAACCCGCCGCAGTTCGGCCTCGCGGTGATCGGCGTGCTCTCCGAGCGCTTCGGCTTCGAGGTCTCGGTGGACTCCTCCTCCCCGTACGGCGGTGTCCGCTCGGTGCTGCTGCTGCCGCACGAGCTGCTCACCAACATGCCGGAGCGGCGCCCCCAGCAGCCCGCCCCCGGCCCCGCCCAGCCCCAGGCACCCGTCCAGGGCCAGGCGCCCGCACCCGTCGCCCGACCGGCGGCGCAGCCGGTCCCGCTGCCCGCCGCCGCGGTCCCTCCCGCGGCGATCGAGTCGTTCGGCTCCACCGACGACGGCCTGCCCATCCGCCGCCGCAAGCGGCCGATGGCGATCGTCCCGACGGCCGAATCCGCCCCCTACGGCGCGCCCGCAGCGCCCGCCGCCCCCGCGTCCCGCTCCGGGGCGCAGACCGCGGCGATGCTGGGGGCTTTCCAGCGCGGCACCAGGTCCGGTCGCGCCACCCAGCGGGACGACGCGAACCAGACGACCAGCACCCGCGGTGCAAGCAGTGAAGGGCATGAGTTCTCGTGAACGACGATCTGTCTTGGATGCTCGACAGCGCGCTGGAGATCCCCGGGGCCCTGCACGCGGTCCTGATCTCCGCCGACGGCCTGCTGATGGCCCGCACCAGGGACATCGACAAGGACAACGCCGACCGGGTGGCCGCCGCGATGAGCGGCGTGCAGTCGCTCAGCCGCTCGCTCGGCTTCTTCTGCGACAACCCGACGCAGCGCTGGCAGCAGACCCTGGTCGAGTTCGACGGCGGCTGGGTGTTCCTGATCTCCGCCGGTGACGGCGCCTACCTGGGCGTCTCCGCGCTGCCGGACGTCGACATGCAGGACATCACCTTCCGGATGCAGCAACTCGTGGGCCAGCTCGGCAAGTTCCTCGCCGCACCGCCCCGCGAGGACCTGGGGGTCCGCCGGTGAGGGGCAGCGGCGAGGACTTCGAGTTCGAGCCCGTGGACTTAGTCCGCGCCTACATCATCACCAAGGGGCGGGAGCTGCCCGACGAGCAGCAGCTGTCCCTGATCACCCTGGTCACCGCCACCCCGGAGGAAGGCCGCCGCCCCACCCGGCTCACCCCGGAGGAGCAGCGCCTGCTGGACATCTGCTCGGCCGGCTACCTCTCGGTCGCCGAGGTGGCGGGTCACACCCGGCTCCCGCTGGGCGTGGTCCGCATCGTCCTGGCCGCGCTCACCGAGAGCGGCCACCTGATGACCCGTCCGCCGGTCCCGAGGGCCCGGAACGCCGACAAGGACCTTCTGGAGGAGGTGCTCAATGGGCTTCACCGCAAGTTCGGATGACCGGGGCGGGCTGACCACCGACGACTACGTCGCCGGAGGTGCCACCCAGACCGCCGTGAAGATCCTGGTCGTCGGACACTTCGCCGTCGGCAAGACCACCTTCATCGGCTCGATCTCCGAGATCGAACCGCTGTCCACCGAAGAGACCATGACCCAGGCCGCCGAGGCCGTCGACGACCTCAAGGGCGTCCGGGGCAAGACCACCACCACGGTCGCCCTGGACTTCGGCCGCCTCACCATCAGCGAACGCGTGGTGCTCTACCTGTTCGGCACCCCCGGGCAGACCCGCTTCGTCCAGATGTGGGAGGACATGGCCCGCGGCGCCCTCGGCGCGCTGATCCTGGTCGACCCCGAACGGCTCGCCGACTCCTTCCCCGTCATCGACCTGATCGAGCAGTACGGGCTGGACTACGCCATCGCCGTCAACCACTTCGACGGAAACCCGGAGCGCGCCGAGCGGGCGCTGCGGGAGGCCCTCGACCTGCTCGACGAAACCCCGGTCGTCACCTGCGACGCGCGCAACGAGAAATCGTCGGCCGCCGCACTCACCACTCTCGTCCGCTATTTGCTGGACCGCGCCAGCTAGGAGCAACACGCAGCCATGGACGCTCAGTCTTCCGCCCCGGTACCCCCGCCCGGGTGCCCGGCCCACGGCGGCCGAGTGCCGCTGTACGGACCGGAGTTCGCCGCCGACCCGCAGTCGTACTACGACTACCTCCGGCACTACGGCCCGACCGCCCCGGTCGAGCTCTCCCCCGGGGTGAACGCCACCCTGGTCACCGAGTACTCGGCCGCCCTGCAACTGCTGCAGGACCCCACCTCCTACCGTCGTGACTCCCGCCGCTGGCGGGAGCTCAACGAGGGCCGGGTCCCGATGGACAGCCCGGTGCTGCCGCTGCTGGTGCACCGCCCGAACGCGCTGTTCTCGGACGGCGCCGAGCACCTGCGGCTGCGTCAGGCCATCACCGACAGCATGGCCCGGATCGACCAGCGCCGGCTGGCCCGCAGCACCCGGCAGGTCTCCGACTTCCTGCTCGCCCAGTTCGGCTACCGCGGCTCCGCGGACCTGCTGAGCGCCTACGCCAAGCAGCTGCCGCTGTTCGTCTTCAACGAGCTGTTCGGCTGCCCCGCCGACATCGGCGACCGGGTGATGTTCGGCATCTCCGGCATGTTCGACGGCGTGAACGCCGAGCAGTCCGCCCAGGTGCTGTTCGGCGCGGTCGGCGAGCTGATCGCGCTCAAGCGCAGCCGGCCCGGCGAGGACGTCACCTCCTGGCTGCTGCAGCACCACGCCAAGCTCTCCGACGAGGAGATGGTCCACCAGCTCTCGCTGCTGCTGGGCGCCGGCGTCGAACCGCTCGGCAACCTGCTCGGCAACACCCTGCACCGGCTGCTCACCCACGACGCCTACGCGCACCAGGGCGGTCTGATCGACGAGGCGATCGACGACACCCTGTGGGAGAACCCGCCGATCTCCAACCTCGGCCCGCACTACCCCGCCGCCGACGGGGAGTTCGCCGGCGAGAAGGTCCAGGCCGGCGACCTGCTGCTGGTCAGCTACGCGGCCGCCAACAGCAGCCCGATCCTGGCCGCCGAGCGCCGCGCCAGCAGCCGGGCCCACCTGGCCTGGAGCGCCGGACCGCACGCCTGCCCGTCCAAGGACCCGGCCCGGCAGATCGCCATGACCGCGCTGGAGAACCTGTTCAACAAGCTGCCGGACATCGAACTCGCCGTCCCGGAGCAGATGTTGAGCTGGCGCCCCGGCCCGTTCAACCGCGCGCTGGTCTCGCTGCCCGTCCGGTTCACCCCGAGCGAGTCGGCCCAGCGCCCGCAGGCCACCGAGTCCGCCAAGCCGGCCCAGGCCGCACAACCCGCCGGAAAGGGTGGACGTTGGAGCCAGTTCCTCAACTGGTTGTCCAAGTGACCTTCACAACACTTGTCTCCCCGTCATTCCGGCATGAACCCTGAAAAACCCGGGTAATCAGCGCGAATGCCCGCGCCATATGCCATGGCGCCGATGACCGGAGAACAGGAGGGTGTCGTGGACCACATATCCCAAGACGCCGCCGAGACCCGCAGCCCGTTCCTCCCAGGGCCCACCGCTCCCGGCGGCCGCCCTCTCCGCACCGACGTCCCCCGGCCACTGGGCCGGGGGACAGCTCTGTTGCCGCCCAGACCGTCCGGACGCACCGTCGGCGGCCACACGGCCCGTCAACTCCTCGACCTGTGCGCCCTGGTGGGCCTGGACGCGGGTGACTCCGCCGCTTACGCCCGCGCCCTGACCGACGCGCTCGGCCCGGTGGTGCACCGGCCGCTCGACCTGCCGCCCGCCGTCCGGACCTTCCTCTCCGACGACCACACCCCCGTCGAGTTCTCGCTCTCGCTGTCCGCCGGCACCGCCCCCTCGCTGCGGATCCTGCTCGAACCGGCCAGCGGCTTCGGCACCCTGGGCGAGAGCGGCCGGCTCGCCCTGCGCGCGGTGCACGAACTGGCCCGCCGCTGGGACATCGCCACCGACCAACTCGACCTGATCCAGGACCTCTTCCTCCCCGACGACCCGCAGGGGAGCTTCGCGCTCTGGATCGCCCTGGAGCTTTCCCCCGGCGGCGTCCCCCGGATGAAGGCCTACCTCAACCCCTCCGCGTCCGGCCCCGACCGGGCCGGCGCCACCGTGCGCGAGGCCCTGCGCCGGCTCGGCCACCACCGGGCGTACGACAGCCTCCCGCCCGCCGACCGGCTGGTCTTCCTCGCCCTCGACCTCGGCGACTGGGACACCCCCCGGCTGAAGCTGTACACCGCCCACCACGAGCTGCGGGCCTCCGCCGTCAGCACGCTCAACCGGATGGCCCACGGCCCCTCGCCCGCCGAGACCGAAGCCTTCCTGCACACCGCCTCCGGGCTGCCGGCCGGCCGCGACGGCGTCTTCGACCGCCGCCCCGTGCTCACCTGCCACGCCTTCACCGACCCGGCGGCGGACCGCCCCAGCGGCTTCACCCTGCACGTCCCGGTCCGCGACTACGCCCGCGACGACCGCGAGGTGCTGGGCCGCGCCGAGACCCTGCTGACCCGGTACGGGATCGACCCCGCCGTGCTCCGCGACTCGTTGGGCGCCCTCACCCCGCGACGGCTGGAGGACGGCGTCGGCCTGATCGCCTACCTGGCCATGGTCCACCAGGAGGGGCGCGCCGCCCGGCTGACCGCCTACCTCTCCTCCGAGGCGTACCAGGTCCGCCCGCCCGGCGGACGGCCGGGCGGACCGCGGCCGGTGCGCTGACCCGCCGCACCGCCGCACCGCCGCTCCCCCGCCGTCCGCCGACGGCCGCAGCTGCCGGAGGAAACCCCGTGACCCCCTGTATCACGGGCATCCCGAGGAACCCTCCGCTGCGGCCCAGGCGCTACGCCTCCGCCAGCTGGCGCAGGTAGCCGTTCACGTCGACCTGGACCGAGGCCCCCGCCGACAGCCCGTACCGGCGGCCGATGCCCTCCAGGTAGCCGTCGACCTCCTTGGCCATCACGTCGGCGCCCGGCAGCAGCGACTCGCCGGTCACCAGCCGCACCACCCAGCGCGCCTGCGCCTCCACCAGCCGGGTGATCGACCCCACCGGGCGGACCAGGCCCAGGAAGTACAGCCCCGGCCGCTCCGGGTCCACCACCCGCCGGTACAGCCGCACCGGGCCCCGCCCGCCCGCCGGGTGGTCCGCCGGCAGGAACGGCATCGTCCAGCCGAAGCCGGTGCAGAACACCAGCGCGTCCGCCTCCTCGGCGCTCCCGTCCGTGAAGCGGACCGTCGACCCGGACAGCTCCGCGATGCCCGGACGGGGCCGGACCGCGCCGTGCCGGATCCGCTGCAGGATCTCGTCCGAGACCGTCACCGGCGACTGGAAGATCCGGTTCGGCGGCTCCGGCAGGCCGTACTCGGTCAGCGGGCCGCGGGCCACCCGCAGCGCCTCCTCGATGAACTCCTGCTGCTCCGGCAGCGACTTGGAGCTGAACCACGGCGCCACCGCGATCATGTCCACCGACATGCCGAACAGCTGCTTGGGCACCACGTGCTGGCCGTTGCGCACCGAGAGCACGGTGCGCTCCGCGTGCCGCGACACGTCCGCCGCGATGTCCACCGCCGACGCCCCCAGGCCCACCACGACCACCCGCTGCCCGGCGAACTCGGCGCCGTCCACGTAGTCCATCGAGTGCAGCACCCGGCCGGTGAACGTCTCCGCCCCCGCCGGCAGCGGGTTCGGCAGCAGCGGCACGTCGTGGTGCCCCGACGCCACCACCACCTGGTCGAAGGTCCGGCTGCTCTCCACCCCCCGCGCGTCCCGGCTCACCACCGTCCATATGCCGTGCGGGTCCTGACGTATCGACACCACCTCGGTGCGGAACTCGATGTACGGCAGCAGCCCCGCCCACTCGGCGAACTCCCGCAGGTACACCGCCATGTCCCGGTGGCTCGGGTACAGCGGCATCTCCTCCCCCATCGGGAAGGACTCGAAGCCGGTCAGCTGCTTCGCACTGTTCAGGTGCAGCGCCCGGTACGCCGGCCCCGGCTCCCCCGCCGACGGCCGCCGCCAGATCCCGCCCACCCCGGGCGACTTCTCCAGGCAGACGAAGTCCAGCCCGCGCTCGCGCAGCGCGTACGCCGCCGCCAGCCCCGACAGCCCCGCCCCGATCACACAGACACCCACCGCGACCTCCAGGAATCGCTCAGCCGTTAACTCGCCGCTCCCCGAACAATCTTGACCCTCCAGCATAAGCAGCCCCCGCACCACCCCCGAGACCCACGAGCCCCGCCGCCCGCACCCACCGACCACCGCCCGCCGCCCGCACCCACCGCCCGCCGTCCGCCTTACGGAAACGACGAAAGCCCCCGGGCCGGTGGCCTGGGGGCTCTCTGCGGAGCGGGCGACGAGAATCGAACTCGCGCTCTAAGCTTGGGAAGCTCATGTTCTACCATTAAACTACGCCCGCAGCTGACGGCCCGTCAGTGACGGCCCGATCAAGGACCACTGTACCCCATGGCGCCGGGCAGTGAGCGCAGGGTTTCCGCGGCGGCGAGCCTGGGCGGAGGGTGTCCGGTAGATCCCCTAATGTGACGCTGTCGGCGGAAGCGTGGGAAGGGGACCGATGGAGCAGCGCACCGTGGTTCGTTGTGCCGAGGGGCACGTGTTCAGTACGGCGGCGTTTCCGATGCAGCACTTGCAGGAGGGCCGGCTGGGCCCGGGGCGGCTGTTGCGGTGCCCCCGGTGCGGGCGGTTGCGGAGCTCGGTGCCGGCGGACGTCTCGGAGCTGTCGGCGGACGAGCTGGCCCGCGGGCTGCGGCTGGTGGCGGCGGAGTCGCTGGCGTAGCGGGTGGGCCGGAGCGGTCCACGGGGCGGGCGCTTTTGGGCGCCCGCCCCGTGGCACGTACCCTCGGGGGCGTGCTGCTCTCCGACAACGACATCCGTGCCGAGATCGACAAGGGGCGGGTCGTGATCGACCCGTTCGAGCCGTCGATGGTCCAGCCGTCGAGTATCGACGTCCGACTGGACCGCTTCTTCCGGGTCTTCGAGAACCACCGCTACCCGCACATCGACCCCTCCGAGGAGCAGCCCGACCTGACCCGGCTGGTCGAGCCGGAGAACGACGACGCGTTCATCCTGCACCCGGGCGAGTTCGTGCTGGCCTCCACCTACGAGGTGATCACGCTGCCGGACGACGTGGCCTCCCGGCTGGAGGGCAAGTCGAGCCTCGGCCGGCTCGGCCTGCTGACGCACTCGACGGCGGGCTTCATCGACCCGGGCTTCAGCGGGCACGTGACGCTGGAGCTGTCGAACGTGGCGACGCTGCCGATCAAGCTGTACCCGGGGATGAAGATCGGGCAGCTGTGCCTGTTCCGGCTGTCCTCCCCGGCCGAGCACCCGTACGGCTCGGAGCGCTACGGCTCGCGCTACCAGGGCCAGCGCGGCCCGACGCCGTCCCGCTCCTACCTGAACTTCCACCGCACCGAGGTCTGATCGGGGCGCACGCGGCGAGGGCCGGTCCCGGCGGACGGGGCCGGCCCTCGCCGCGTGCGCGCGCTCAGGCGCGGGCGGGGGTGGTGACGGCGACGAGTTCGGTGCCGTCCGCGGAGAGGGTCAGCTCGGCGCGCAGGGCGGTGAGCCGGCCGAGGCGGTGCAGGTGGGTGCCGCCGCAGGCGATGGCGGCGGGGCCCTCGGGGAGTTCGGCGTGCCAGCGGCGGCGGGCGGTGAGCTCGGGGCCGGGGGTGTCGATGCCGATCGGGGCGTCGGCGGCGACCCAGGCGGCCAGCCGGGCGTTGACGTCCGCGGTGAGGGCGGGGAGGGCGTCGGCGAGTGCCGGGAGGGTGTCGGTGGCGTCGACGGTGAAGCCCTTCTTCTTCAGCGACTTGCCGATCCGGTAGGTGTCGGTGCTGGCGGCGGTGTCCATCACCGAGCTGTCCATGGCGAGGCTGTCGAAGTCGGGGTGGCCGAGGGCGTCGGCGCGGCCCGGGTCCTTGCGCCAGCGGTCGGCGAGCGCACCGTTCAGGGCGAGGGCCAGCAGGTGGCAGCCGGTGTGCGCGGCCGACAGGCCGGCCCGGCGCTCGGCGTCGACGGCGAGCGCCGCGGTGCGCCCGACCGCCTCGGGCCCGAGCGCGCCGCCGGGCAGCACGTGCAGCACCAGCCAGGACCACTCCTCGTCGCCGCGCCGGACCGGGATGTCGGCGCCGACCGCGAACTCCCCGCCGGGCCCGGCCGCGCCGGTCAGGCAGTCGACCACGGGGTGGACGGTGCCGTCGACGGCGAGGGTGCCGAGGTCGGCGGGCTGGTCGGGCCAGGTGTGGTCGACCGGGTGGAACGGGGTCGCCGCGGTGACCACCGCGGTGCGGCCGTCCGGCAGGTCGTGCACGGCGAGGACCGGCGACTCGCCGGTCACCTCCCCGGCCGGAAAGCTGACGTGGGTGGTGGGCAGGCTCATGCGCGGGCTCCGGACGGGAAGTGAGGGTGGGCCGAACACCCCACCCTACAAAGCCGGACGGCCGCTCCGGTCAGCCCAGGGTGGGCAGTTTGATCAGCACCAGCAGCGCCAGCAGCTGCACCGCGGCGGCGCCGGCCGCCTTGCCCCAGGGCAGGTCGTGGATCCGCCGCACCATGACGGTCAGCAGCACCGCGCAGCCCACCCAGGTCGCCCAGCCGACCGCCTGCACCACGGGGTTGCCGATCGGCAGGAAGAGCGCGAGCAGCAGCCGCGGGGCGTCGGTGGTCCAGCTGATCAGCGCGGCCAGGCCGACCGTGGACTGCCAGGGGCCGTCGCCGCCGAACTGCCGGGCCAGCACGTAGGTGACCGCGGAGAGCACCCCGCCGGCCAGCGTGAAGCCGAGCGCGGCGCCGCCGATCGCCCACAGGGCGACCGCGAAGGCGGAGTGCACCACCTGGTCGTAGGTGGCGTCGAGGGCGAACACCGCGAGCACGCCGTACAGCAGCGACACGCACAGCGCGGGCAGCCACACCTGGTGGTCGCGCATCCGGTCGAAGGTGGCGCTCGGGCTGCGGTACATCCCGACCAGCAGCTGCCGCCAGGGCAGCCGGGGCCCGCCCGCGTGCGGCGCGGCCTGGCCGCCGGCCCGGTAGACCGCCACGTTGTCGGCCGGCCCGGGGGCCTGGCCGTAGCCGTCCTGGCCGTAGCCGTCCTGGCCCGGCCCGCCGCCGTGGCCCCCGCCGTACCCGTCGTCGTAGCCGTACCCGTAGCCGTCCTGGCCGCCGTACGGGTACGCCGGCTGGTCGCCGTACGGGGCTTCGCCGTAGGGGGCCTCGCCGTAGGGCTGCTCGCCGACCGCGAAGGCCCTGGTGTGGCCCGGCTGGTCGCCCGGGCCGACCGGGCCGGGGTGCGGGGCGGTGAAGTACTCGGGGACCCCGGTGGGCGCGCCCGGGTACGGGTCGCCCTGCGGGGCGCCCCAGCCGTGCCGGGGGTCGGCGCCCCGTCCGTCGTCGTGTCGATTGCCAGCCACGTCTCGACGGTACCCGCAACGGCTGACCCCCCGTCGGGTGATCATGGCGGCGGGGCCGGATTGCAGCCGTCCTGTGACGGTGCGCCCCGGCCCCGCGGAAGGCCGTGCGAAGTGGTGCGGGAGGTCAGCCGACGACGCCGGCGCCGGGCGCGTGCACCGCGGCGGCGTTGCTCAGGCCGGCCTCGCAGCCGCCGGGGCCGGCGGACAGCCGCACGGCGCCGACCGGGAGCCGGGTGCCGCAGGCGATCCGCAGGCCGGGCGGGAGCTCGTTCTCGGCCTCCAGGACGGCGCCGTCGCCGATCACCACGCCGTCCAGCGCGCAGCGCTCACCGATCCCGGCGTAGGCGCCGACGATGGAGTCCTTGACGTACGCGCCGGCCTCGATCCGGGCGCCCGGCAGCACCACGCTGCCCTCGACGATGGCACCGGCCCCGATCCGGGCGCCCTCGGAGACCACGGTGCCGGAGCTCAGCACGGCGGCCGGGTCGACGACCGAGCCGGGCAGCAGCAGCGCCTCGCCGGTGGGGCCGGGGACGGCCGGGGAGTCGACCTTGCCGAGCACCAGGTCGGCCGAGCCGCGGACGAACGCGCCGGGGGTGCCCAGGTCGAGCCAGTACGAGGTGTCGACGACGCCGCGCAGCAGCGCGCCGGTGGCCAGCAGCTCGGGGAAGGTCTCGCGCTCGACCGAGACCTCGCGGCCGGCCGGGATCCGGTCGATCACCGAGCGGGTGAATACGTAGCAGCCCGCGTTGATCTGGTCGGTGACGATCTGCTCGGGGGTCTCGGGCTTCTCCAGGAAGGCCAGCACCCGCCCGTCCGGGTCGGTCGGGACGAGGCCGAAGGCGCGCGGGTCGGCCACCCGGGTGAGGTGCAGGGTGACGTCGGCGCCGGAGGCGCTGTGCCCGTCGCGCAGGGCGGCGATGTCCAGGCCGGACAGGATGTCGCCGTTGAAGACCAGCACCGGCTCGTCCGGGCCGCAGGTCAGGCCGGAGGCGGCGTTGCGGATCGCGCCGCCGGTGCCCAGCGGCTCCTCCTCGGTGAGGTAGACCAGCTCGATGCCGTAGGGGCTGCCGTCCTGGAAGTGGTCGACGAAGACCTCGGCGAGGTACGAGGTGGCGAGCACCACCCGGGTGACGCCGGCCGCGGCGGCCCGGGCGAGCTGGTGCGCGATGAACGGGACCCCCGCCACGGGCAGCATGGGTTTCGGCGTGTGGGTGGTCAGCGGACGGAGGCGGGTGCCCTTGCCTCCGACCAGCATGATCGCCTGGGTCATGGTGTTGTCTCCCGTAGTCGAATCCGGCGGCCCGGCACGACAGGGTCCGGTGCGCTCGCTCGATGAACTGGCCGGGGCAGCGTGCCATGGCCTCCGACGGAACCGGCCCTTCCCGTGGTTCCGCCGCACACTCTATTTGCTCGAATATCGTCCCCGTACCACCACCCCGGTCGAGCAGGCGTGCGACCCGGCGCGCCGGTGCCGCGGCGGCGTCCGGCGCCGTGCCCCGGCCGCCCGGCCCGGCGGGCGGCAGTGGGCCGATCTGCCCGGATACGTCTCCCGATCCGGGCCCGGACGCGCCCGGACCCCGGAGCCGCGGCGGGCGTCCGGGGTCCGGGATCCGGGGTGCGCGGGGGCGTCAGGCGTCCACCGGCTCCGCGTCGGCGGCGGGGAGGGCCTTGACCGACTCCAGCAGCAGCTGGGCCACGTCGACGACCTTCAGGTGCTCCTTGGCCGCGCCCTCGTTCTTCTTGCCGTTGACCGAGTCGGAGAGCATCACCAGGCAGAACGGGCAGGCGGTGGAGACGATGTCCGGGTTGAGGGAGAGCGCCTCGTCCACCCGCTCGGTGTTGATCCGCTTGCCGATCCGCTCCTCCATCCACATCCGGGCGCCGCCGGCGCCGCAGCAGAAGCCGCGCTCCTTGTGGCGGTGCATCTCCTCGTTGCGCAGGCCGGGCACCTTGCCGATGATCTCGCGCGGCGGGGTGTAGACCTTGTTGTGCCGGCCGAGGTAGCACGGGTCGTGGTAGGTGATCAGGCCCTCCACCGGGTTCACCGGCAGCAGCTTGCCCTCGTCGATCAGGTGCTGCAGCAGCTGGGTGTGGTGGATGACCTCGAAGTGGCCGCCGAGCTGCGGGTACTCGTTGGCGATGGTGTTGAAGCAGTGCGGGCAGGTGGCGACGATCCGCTTGGTCGGCGCGTCCTCCAGCGCGGCGTTCAGGGTCTCGACGTTCTGCGCGCCGAGCATCTGGAACAGGAACTCGTTGCCCAGGCGGCGCGGGGAGTCACCGGTGCAGGTCTCCTCCTTGCCGAGGATCGCGAACTTCACGCCCGCGGTGTGCAGCAGTTCGGCGAAGGCCTTGGTGGTCTTCTTGGCCCGGTCCTCCAGGGCGCCCGCGCAGCCGACCCAGTACAGGTACTCGACCTCGGCGGGGTCGATGTCCTCGCCGATCACCGGTACCTCGATGCCGGTCTCCTTCTTCAGCTCCTTGACCCAGTCCAGGCGCGCCTTGGTGGCCAGGCCCCACGGGTTGCCCTTGTTCTCCAGGTTCTTGAGCATCGTCCCGGCCTCGGTCGGGAAGCTGCTCTCGATCATCACCTGGTAGCGGCGCATGTCGACGATGTGGTCGATGTGCTCGATGTCGACCGGGCACTGCTCGACGCAGGCGCCGCAGGTGGTGCAGGACCACAGCACGTCCGGGTCGATGACGCCGTTCTCTTCCGCGGTGCCGATCAGCGGGCGCTCGGCCTCGGCCAGCGCGGCGGCGGGGACGTCCTTGAGCTGCTCGGCCGTCGCCTTCTCCTCGCCCTCCATGTCCTTGCCACCGCCTGCGAGCAGGTACGGGGCCTTGGCGAAGGCGTGCTCGCGCAGGCTCATGATCAGCAGCTTGGGCGACAGCGGCTTGCCGGTGTTCCAGGCCGGGCACTGCGACTGGCAGCGGCCGCACTCGGTGCAGGTGGAGAAGTCGAGGATGCCCTTCCAGGAGAAGTGCTCGACCTGGGAGACGCCGAACACGGCGTCGTCCGCCGGGTCCTCGAAGTCGATCGGGGCGCCGTTGCTGGTCATCGGGCGCAGCGCGCCGAGCGCGGTGGCGCCGTCCTCCTCGCGCTTGAAGTAGATGTTGAAGAACGCCAGGAAGCGGTGCCAGGCGACGCCCATCGAGGGGTTGACGCCGATGGTGATCGCCCAGGCGAAGGAGATGCAGATCTTCAGCATGGCGAACAGGTAGACCAGGTTCACCAGGGTGCCGTGCGCGGTGCCGTGGAAGGCGGCCGCGATCGGGTACGAGACCAGGTAGGCCGGGTCGTAGGAGTCGAGGCCCTCCAGGGCGCCCTCCAGGCCGCGCAGCATCATGATGCACAGGCCGATGCCGAGGATCGTGTACTCGACGTAGAACGCCTGCCAGGCGATCGAGCCGGCGAACCGGGACTTGCGGCCGGCCCGGGAGGGCAGGCTGAGCAGGCGGATCGCCATCAGGACCAGGATGCCCAGGGTGGTCAGGGTGCCGATCAGCTCGACGAAGATGTTCCACGGCAGCCAGTGGCCGATCACCGGGAGCGCGAACTCGGCGTCGAAGAGCTGCCCGAAGGCGTTCACCAGGGTGAGCACCAGCGAGAAGAAGCCGACCGCGACGAACCAGTGGGCGACGCCGACGACGCCCCAGCGGTTCATCCGGGTGTGGCCCAGGAACTCCTTGGCCACGGTGGCCACCCGCTGCGCGGGTTGGCCGAAGCGGGTGCCGTCGGCGGAGCCGGTGCGCACCACCTTGTAGATGTACAGCGCCGCACGGGCGGCGAGCGCGGTGCCGATCACGAAGGTGACCAGCGAGATGACGATCGCTGCTAGCTGCATCGGCTCTCCGTCTCCAGCGGCTTGTTCCCAGTGGTACCAGTCCTCCACAGAGTGTACTGGTCGGTAACTTGGAGGGCTGACCCGCCGGACATTACCGCGCGTTAACACCCCACCAGAAGATGTTCAAGGTATGGCGGCAGTCACTAAGTCCAGACTCACCCGCCCGGACCAGCCCACCCGCCCGGCGCGACATAAGCGCTCAGTAAAGTTGAGCGACACGGACTCAAAGCTGTTGACGCCGCCGGATCGGTCGTGCATCCTTGAGCCCGTACTGCTCAACTTCTTCCCCGGAGGTATTCACGATGGCACGCGCGGTCGGCATCGACCTCGGTACGACGAACTCCGTCGTCAGTGTTCTTGAGGGCGGTGAGCCCACGGTCATCACCAACGCCGAGGGCGCTCGGACCACGCCGTCCGTCGTCGCCTTCGCCAAGAACGGCGAGGTGCTCGTCGGCGAGGTCGCCAAGCGCCAGGCGGTCACCAACGTCGACCGGACCATCCGGTCGGTCAAGCGCCACATGGGCACCGACTGGAAGATCGGCATCGACGGCAAGGACTTCACGCCGCAGCAGATCTCCGCCTTCGTCCTGCAGAAGCTCAAGCGGGACGCCGAGGCCTACCTGGGCGAGACGGTCACCGACGCGGTGATCACCGTCCCGGCGTACTTCAACGACTCCGAGCGCCAGGCCACCAAGGAGGCCGGCGAGATCGCGGGCCTGAACGTCCTGCGCATCGTCAACGAGCCGACCGCGGCCGCCCTGGCCTACGGCCTGGACAAGGACGACCAGACCATCCTGGTCTTCGACCTCGGCGGCGGCACCTTCGACGTGTCGCTGCTGGAGATCGGCGACGGCGTGGTCGAGGTCAAGGCCACCAACGGCGACAACCACCTCGGCGGCGACGACTGGGACCAGCGGGTCGTCGACCACCTGGTGAAGGTCTTCCAGTCCGGCCACGGCGTCGACCTGTCCAAGGACAAGATGGCCGTCCAGCGCCTGCGCGAGGCCGCCGAGAAGGCCAAGATCGAGCTGTCCTCGTCCTCCGAGACCTCGATCAACCTGCCCTACATCACGGCCTCCGCCGAGGGCCCGCTGCACCTGGACGAGAAGCTCACCCGCTCCCAGTTCCAGCAGCTCACCTCGGACCTGCTGGACCGCTGCAAGGTCCCGTTCCACAACGTGATCAAGGACGCCGGCATCCAGCTGTCCGAGATCGACCACGTGGTCCTGGTCGGCGGCTCGACCCGCATGCCGGCCGTCGCCGAGCTCGTCAAGGAGCTGACCGGCGGCAAGGACGCCAACAAGGGCGTCAACCCGGACGAGGTCGTCGCCATCGGCGCCTCCCTGCAGGCCGGCGTGCTCAAGGGCGAGGTCAAGGACGTCCTGCTGCTCGACGTCACCCCGCTGTCCCTCGGCATCGAGACCAAGGGCGGCATCATGACCAAGCTGATCGAGCGCAACACCACGATCCCGACCAAGCGCTCCGAGATCTTCACCACCGCCGAGGACAACCAGCCCTCCGTGCAGATCCAGGTCTACCAGGGCGAGCGCGAGATCGCGGCGTACAACAAGAAGCTCGGCATGTTCGAGCTGACCGGCCTGCCGCCGGCGCCCCGCGGCCTGCCGCAGATCGAGGTCACCTTCGACATCGACGCCAACGGCATCATGCACGTGGCCGCGAAGGACCTCGGCACCGGCAAGGAGCAGAAGATGACCGTCACCGGCGGCTCCTCGCTGCCGAAGGACGAGGTCAACCGCATGCGCGAGGAGGCCGAGCGCTACGCGGAGGAGGACACCAAGCGCCGCGAGGCCGTCGAGACCCGCAACCAGGGCGAGCAGCTCGTCTACTCGACCGAGAAGTTCATCGCGGACAACGCGGACAAGCTCCCGGCCGACGTCAAGACCGAGGTCGAGACCGCCATCGGCGAGCTCAAGGAGACCCTCAAGGGCGAGGACATCGCGGCCATCCGCACCGCCACCGAGAAGGTCTCCACCACCGCCCAGAAGCTCGGCGCGGCGCTGTACGCGCAGGCCGACGGCGCGGGCGCGGCGGCCGGTGCGGCCGGTGCCGGCGAGGCGGGCGCCAAGGACGACGACGTGGTCGACGCCGAGATCGTCGACGACGAGAAGCCCAAGGGCGGTGCGGCATGACGGAGAAGCCGCAGGGCGAGCAGCCCGGCGACGACTCCGCCGCCGAGGAGGCAGTGCTCAAGGCAGCCGAGGAGGCCGTCGCGGGCGCCGGTGCCGACGAGCTGGCCGCCGCCAAGCGCGAGGCCGGCGAGCGCACCGCCGACCTGCAGCGGCTCCAGGCCGAGTACCAGAACTACCGCAAGCGGGTCGAGCGCGACCGCTCCACCGTTCGCGAGATCGCCGTCTCCAACATCCTGGAGTCGCTGGTCCCGGTGCTGGACGACATCGGCCGGGCCCGCGAGCACGGCGAGGTGACGGGCGGCTTCAAGTCGGTCGCCGAGTCGCTGGAGACGGTCGTCGCCAAGCTCGGGCTGCAGCAGTTCGGCAAGGAGGGCGAGCCCTTCGACCCGACGATCCACGAGGCGCTGATGCACAGCTACTCGTCGGACGTGACGGAGGACACCTGCGTGCAGATCCTCCAGCCCGGGTACCGGATCGGCGAGCGGATCATCCGCCCGGCGATGGTCGCGGTCGCGGAGCCCCAGCCGGGCACCCAGACCACCGGCGAGCCGGACGGCGACAAGGCTGACGGTTCGTCCGACAGCTGAGTAGAGTCCCCGTGCGCTGCGGAGTCGTACGTCGTCCAGTACGGCGGCCGGCTCCGCAGCGCCGTATCAGGGCACCGCACCGCGGTGCCGACAGGCAACAGAACTTCGGTTTCCCGGGAGGTGGCGGTCAAAGGCCATGAGCGCTAAGGACTACGTGGAGAAGGACTACTACAAGGTCCTCGGCGTGCCCAAGGACGCCACCCCCGCAGAGATCAAGAAGACCTACCGCAAGCTGGCCCGCGAGTTCCACCCGGACGCGAACAAGGGCGACGCCAAGGCCGAGGAGCGCTTCAAGGACATCTCCGAGGCCTACGACGTGCTCTCGGACGAGAAGCGCCGCAAGGAGTACGACGAGGCCCGCTCGCTGTTCGCGGGCGGCGGCTTCCGGCCCGGCGGTGCGGGCGGCGCGTCCGGCGGCTTCGACTTCGGCGACCTCTTCAACGGCGGCGGCGGCACGGGCGGCGGCGGGATCGGCGACGTGTTCGGCGGCCTGTTCAACCGCGGCGGCCGGCAGGCCGCCCAGCCGCGCCGCGGGGCCGACGTCGAGACCGAGGTCACGCTGAACTTCGAGGAGGCCGTGGACGGCGCGACCGTGCCGCTGCGGATGACCTCCCAGGCCGCCTGCCGCGCCTGCGCCGGCACCGGCGCCAAGGCCGGCACCACCCCGCGGGTCTGTCCGACCTGCGTCGGCGCCGGCACCGTCAGCCGCGGCCAGGGCGCCTTCGCGCTCTCCGAGCCCTGCCGGGACTGCAAGGGCCGCGGCATGATCGTCGACGACCCGTGCACCGTCTGCCACGGCAGCGGCCGGGCCTCCTCCGCCCGCACCATGCAGGTCCGCATCCCGGCCGGCGTGCAGGACAGCCAGCGGATCCGGCTCAAGGGCAAGGGCGCCCAGGGCGAGCGCGGCGGCCAGCCCGGAGACCTGTACGTCACCGTGCACGTCGACCCGCACCCGGTGTTCGGGCGCAAGGGCGACAACCTGACGGTGACCGTGCCGGTGAGCTTCCCCGAAGCCGCCCTCGGCGGGACCATCGAGGTGCCGACCCTGAACGGCCCGGCCGTGAAGCTCAAGCTGCCGCCCGGCAGCGCCAACGGCTTGACCATGCGGGCCCGCGGCAAGGGCGCCACCCGCAAGGACGGCACCCGCGGCGACCTGCTGGTCACCGTGGAGGTCACGGTGCCCAAGCACGTCGACGGAGACGCGCTGACCGCACTGGAGCAGTACCGCGAGGCCACCGCCTCGGACGACCCGCGAGCCGCCCTGTTCAAGGCGGCGGAGGGAGCGTGAGACCCCGATGAGTCCCCACCCCGACAGTAGCCACGGCGGCGACGGCACCGGCCGGATCGGCCCCGGCCCCGGTCTCGGCGAGGGCCTGCCCGGCGGCGGCCGCCCGCGCGCCGCCGCCCCGCCCTACGTCCTCACCGAGGACACCCCGGTCTACGTCATCTCGGTCGCCGCCGAGCTCTCCGGCCTGCACCCGCAGACCCTCCGCCAGTACGACCGCCTCGGCCTGGTCAGCCCCGACCGCACCGCCGGCCGCGGCCGCCGCTACTCCGCCCGGGACATCCAGCAGCTGCGCGAGGTCCAGCGGCTCTCCCAGGACGAGGGCATCAACCTGGCCGGAATCAAGCGCATCATCGAACTCGAGAACCAGGTCACCGCCCTGCAGTCCCGCGTGAGCGAACTCGTCGACGCCCTGGAGGGCGCCGCCGCCACCCTCCAGCAGCGCGAGGCCGCCGTCCACGCCTCCTACCGCCGCGACCTGGTCCCCTACCAGCAGGTCCAGCAGTCCAGCGCCCTGGTGGTCTGGCGGCCCAAGCGCTGAGCAGAGGACACTGAGCCGTCGACGCCCCTACCGTTCGGGGGGTGTCGGCGGCGTCGCAATGCTGGAAGAGTCTCCGGGTGCCCGCCGGGGAATGCGCGGCACAAACAGGAATCCTCGACCAGGCAGTTTTACCTATCATCCATAGTGGCCACTTGGTCGGCCCTGTACCGCAACGCCCTGGGCCCGAACGGAGGGGGAGTAGTCAATGCGCGCAATCCGGGACTCCGGGCAGGCCGACTTCGGCAGTGGGCCGCTCTCCGCCGCAGCACATGAGATGTACCTGTCCATTGTGCGATCCGGTGGGCGGGCCACCACCGAGGAGGCCGGAACGGCACAAAAGGAGATCCAGGAACTCCTCGATTTCGGGCTGCTGATCCACGACACCGACGATCAGTCAGGCGTGGTGGCCGTCGATCCCAGGGCTCTGTCCGCATCGCTCAGCACCGCCTGGCAGCGCGAGGCGGCCCAGCTGCTCAACCGATCGGCCACGCTGACTGCCGAACTACGGGAACTCGGCGACGTGTTCAGCGAGTTGAACAGCCAGGGCGCAACCGGCGGGAAGATCGAATACGTCCGGGGCAAGGACCGGATCAACGAGCGGCTGGCGGCCCTGGTCGACAACTGCTCGCAGGAGCTGCTGACCGCCCAACCCGGCGGGGGACGCACTGCGGACACCGTCCGCGCCGCCATCAACCAGGACCTCCAGGTGCTCCGCCGGGGCGGCATCACCCGGAGCATCTACCAGCCGAGCGCGCGGTACTCGAGCCCCACCCTGGAGTACGTGGAGACGATGACCGACGCGGGGAGCGAGATCCGCACCCTGGGCGAACCGTTCTCCATCATGATCATCATAGACCGCAAGGTCGCGGTCATCCCCGGCAGCAAGGACATGACACAGGCTGCGTTCATCAAGGACCAGGCCGTCATCGACTACCTGATCAACGCCTTCGAGTCGCTCTGGGAACGGGCGATCCCGTTCCGCGCGAGCCGCGAAGTCCCTCCCCAGGTCCTTTCGAGTCTGCGCCAGCAGATCGTCCGTTCGATGGCCCAGGGCATCGGCCACCGGGTCATCGCGCGCAACCTCGGGCTGAGCGAGCGCACGCTGGCGCGCCACATCGCGGAGATGCGGGAGGACTACGGGGTCGACACGCTGTTCCAACTCGGCTGGAAGCTGGCGCAGGAGGCCGAGAGGGCGGGCTCCCCCGACCCGTCCAAGAACACTCTCGGCTGACGGCTGCTGCCGGCCGGCGCCTACTGCCAGCGGCTGTCGAGGAAGAACGTCTGGGTGGTAGGAGCGGGAAGAGCCTTGGCAGAGATGCTGGCGGGGTCCCAGATACTGTCCGCCGAGGCCACGCCCGAGCTGACGGTCAGGGCGGCAGCCATGAGGACGAAGGTGGCAATGAGGCGACGCGCGGTACGCACGTGGGCCCTCCCTCCAAGAGTGATCATGTCGACGGATCTCGAACACGCAAATCTGGGCAGTATTAATAATGCCCAGTCGCGCTGAGACAGGGTAGCCGTTCGGCATGTCATCTCACTGCCATGCAGTGAGATGACACTGGATGGCGGTGGACGGCATCGCCAACCTGCGGCGACGATCAGTGGGCCCAAAACTCGCGTCGGTCGGATCAGCCAGCGGGGGACAACGCGAGTGGCATGACCTCGGCAATTCGGTCTTGACCTACGAATGTCAGCAGCATTCGCACCCACGCCACACCACTGGTGGGCCATGCCCCCGCCGACTGATTCCTGCGGAGTAGACATGAGTGAGCACCACTTGCAGCACCGCGCCGAAGGACGCCGGGCACGCGTGTTCCTGGCCGCGCCGCTGATGCGGCTGACCGGGCCGGCGGACAGCGTGGTGACGTTGGCCAGCCGGACTCGGCTGACCACGCTGCGGAGCACGCTGCTGGACAGCGGGGCGGCGGTGTACAGCGCGCACCACAGTGACGCGTGGACGGTGGCGGGGCGGGCGCCGGAGCAGCGGGTGCCCTCGGACTTCCGGGCCATGCAGAGCGCGGACCTGGTGTTCGCGTACGTCGGTGCGCCGCTGTCGGCCGGGGTGAGCCTGGAGCTCGGGTGGGCTTCGGCGCTGCGCAAGCCGATCGTGCTGCTGGTGGACGAGGCGATCACGCACAACCCGCTGATCGCCACCATCGAGCAGGTCTCGCCGGTGCTCCCGCTGGTCTTCGACGACACCTGGTCGCAGGAGGCGCTGCACCACACCGTGGAGACCGCGCTGGACTGGGCCGGGATGGCGCTGTCGCTGCGCGGCGGCTTCTGGACCGCGCCGGGCGACCAGTTCCCGCGGCCGCGCCGCGAGCACGCCGGCCCGTACGGCTTCTGGTCCCCGGAGATCGCCACCGGCTGACGTCCCGTCACCCGGTCAGTCGGTTCCCCGCATCTGCCAGCCCAGTTGGAACAGGGTCTCCGCGTCGTGGAGTTCGCGCAGCCGGGAGATGTGCGCGGCGACGGTCCGTTCGCCGAGGCCCAGCCGGGAGGCGATCGTCTTCTGGGTCAGGCCCTGGGCGAGCAGCCGGCCGACCTGTTCGTGGACCGGGACGACGCTCTCGCCCTCGTGCTCGGCGGAGCGCCACTGGACCCGGTCGGCCCGCTCCCAGTCCCGTTCGAAGGCGGCGACCAGGAACGAGACCACCGCCGGGTCCTCGATGAACGCGGCACTGGAGTTGTCGGCCGACGCCGGGACGACGGCGATCCGGCGGTCGAAGACCAGCATCCGGCTGAACGGTTCGCTCAGGGTGCGGAACCGGCCTCCCCAGCCGGTGACCTGCTCCGCCCAGCGCACCGTCGGCCCGTCCAGCAGCGCGGTCGGCTCGTAGACGGTGCGGATGCTCGCCCCGCGCTCCAGGAAGCGGCGGGTGCGTTCCAGCGACTCCTCCAGCAGGTCCGCCGGCCCGGCGCCGCCCGGGTGCAGCGACAGCTCCTCCTCGTGCGCCTCGCTCGCCAACTGCAGGACGCGGTGCCGGATCTGCTCGGTCCGGTCGACGTGCTGCACCACGCTGGAGCGGTCCGCCCGGCGCGGGGTCGCGTCGTAGGCGTGGGTGAGGTCCTCCAGCAGCGCGGGCATCTCCTCCGCGCGCAGCAGCATCCGGGTGCCCTCGGCGCGCAGTTCGGCGCTGATCCGGTCGCTGACCGCCCGCGGGTCGACCGCCGTCAGCGACTGCTCGGCCGCGTCGTGCACCAGCAGCCCGAGCTCCATCAGCCGCAGCACCCCGGTCGGGTCCTGCTCCACCGCCTCGCGGAACGCCACCCGTCCGCCCTGGTCCAGGATCTGCTGGTAGAGCCGTCGCTCCGACTCGCTCGGCAGTGCGGCCGCGTTCGCCTCGCTCACAGCCCACCCTCCTTCTCGGCCGTCCGCCCCGGGGGCTGCTCCCCGGGCGGTGCGGCGGGTCGTCCGGACGCCCCGCGCAGCTGCCAGCCGAGCTGGAACAGGGTCTCCGCATCGTAGAACTCGCGCAGCCGGGCGATGTGCCCGGCCACCGTCCGCGGCGACAGGCCCAGCCGGGAGGCGATCGCCTTCTGGGTCAGCCCGGCCGCGAGCAGGTCGGTGAGTTCGGACGGGACACCGGTCGGACGCGGACGGCCGGCGGCGGCCTGCCAGTCGACCCGCTCGGCCCGCGCCCAGTCGCGCTCGAAGCGGTCCACCAAGGTGGCCAGCACCGCCGGGTCCTCGATGATCATCGCCTGCCGGTCGTCCGCGGCGGCCGAGACCACCGCCGCCCGCCGGTCGAAGATCACCATCCGCTGGAACGGCTCGTCCAGCACCCGGAAGCGCTCGCCCGCCGCCGTGAGCGTCGCCGCGTAGTCCACCGTGGGCGGATCGGCGAGGGCGCCCGGCTGGTAGAGGGTGCGCAGCTCGATGCCGGTGGCCAGGAAGCCCAGCGAACGGGCCCGGGTCTGCTGCATCACCCGGACCGGCCGGGCCCCGCCCGGCTGCGCCGCCAAGGTCTCCTCGCGCATCTCGGACTCGATCCGGGCGATGTGGTGCGCGATCTGCTGCCCCGCCACCAACCGCAACGGCCGGGACGGGCGGCCCCGCCGCGGCGCCGCGTCGTACGCCTGGACCAGGTCCTCCAGCCGGGACGCGGCGTGCTCGGCCGCCCGCAGCATCCCGTTGGCCGCGCTGCGCAGCTCCGCGCTCGCCCGCTCCCCGAACGCCCGCGGGTGCGCGGCCGTCAGCATCTGCCCGTGGTCGTGGTGCAGCAGCAGCCCCAGCTCGATCAGGCCGAGCGTGGCGTCCGGGTCCTGCTCCATCGCCTCCCGCAGCAGCACCATCCCGCCCTGGGCGACCACTTCGCGGTACAGGGCGCGCTCGGCGTCGTTCGGCAGACGGGGGCTCACCGGTCCACCTCCCGCATCAGCCAACCGAGCTGGAAGAGCGTCTGCGCGTCGTGGTGCTCGCGCAGCCGGGCGAGGTGGGCGGCGACGGTCCGCTCGGAGAGGCCGAGGCGGGAGGCGATCGCCTTCTGGGTCAGCCCGGCCGCCAGCAGGCCGGTCAGCGCGGCAGGCACGCCGGTCGGCCGCGGACGGCCCGCGGCGGCGTGCCAGTCGACGACCGCGGCCCGCGACCAGTCGCGCTCGAAACGCTCGACCAGCACGGCGACCACGGCCGGATCCTCGACGAACGCGGCGCTGGCGTTGTCGGCGGAGGCCGGAAGCACGGCCACCTTGCGGTCGAAGACCAGCAGCCGGGTGAACGGCTCGTCCAGGACCCGGATCCGCTCGCCGAGGTCGGTGACGTCGGCCGCGTACGAGGCGGTGGGCAGGTCGGTGAGGGCGGCTGGCTCGTAGACGGTGCGCAGGGCGATCCCGGCGGCCAAGTGTCCCCTGGTGAGCTCGAGGGACTGCTTCAGGAACTGCTGCGGCCGGGCACCGCCGGGCTGGGCGGCCAGGATCTCCTCGTGCGTCTCGGCCTCGATCTGCAGGATGCCGTGCCGGATCTGCGTCATGTCGTGGACGTGGCGCACCACGCTGGACCGCTCGACCCGGCCGAGCGCCGCCTCGTACGCCTGGCTGAACGACTCGAGCAGGGCGGGAGCCTCCTCGGCGCGCAGCAGCAGCCCGGCCCCCTCCGCCCGCATCCGGGCACCGAGCCGCCCGGCGGCGGTGCGCGGGCTGACGGCGGTCAGCGACTCGTCGACCACGTGGTGCACCAGCAGCCCGAGTTCGATCAGCCGGAGCGTGGCGTCCGGGTCCTGCTGCATCGCCTCGCGGAACATCACCCGGCCGCCCTGGGACAGGACTTCGCGGTAGAGGGCTCGGTCGGCTTCGTTCGGCAGGCGGGGGCTCATCGGTCCGCCTCCCGCATCAGCCAGCCGAGTTGGAAGAGGGTCTCGGCGTCGTAGCGCTCGCGGAGGCGGGCGATGTGTTCGGCGACGGTGCGCTCGGAGACGCCGAGGCGGGAGGCGATGGCGCGTTGGGTGAGGCCGGTGGCGAGCAGGCGGCCGATCTGTTCGGTGGGCGGGGGGACGGCGGTGCCGGCGAGGTCGTGCCAGGGGACGCGTTCGGCGCGGTCCCAGTCGCGGTGGAAGAGGCCGACCAGGTGGTCGACCACGGCGCGGTCCTCGATGAAGGCGGCGGTGCGGTTGTCGGCGGAGGCGGAGATGATCACCGTCCGGCGGTCGAAGATCAGCATCCGGGTGAAGTCCTCGTCCAGGGAGCGCAGTCGCATGCCCCAGCCGGTGGCCCGCACCGCGTAGTCGATCACCGCCGGGTCGGACTTCACGGTCGGCTGGTAGAGGATGTCCATCCGGGCGCCGGCGGCCAGGGCCTTCTCGGCGCGGGCGCTCTTCTCCAGGTACACCACCGGGCGGTGGCCGGGCTGGGCGGCCAGCACCTCCTCGCGGAAGTCGGCCTCGATCTGGAGCAGGCGGTGCCGGATCCGGTCCACGTCCAGCACGTGGGTGATCTGCCGGCCGTGGTCCTGGTGGCGGACGGCGCTGTCGAACGCGTCGGCGAGGACGTCGAGTTCGGTGGGGACGTGCTCGGCGGCCGCGAACATCCGGGTGCCCGCCTCGCGCAGTTCGCGGCTCAGCCGGCCGCTGACGGTGCGCGGGTTGACGGCGGTGAGCTGCTCGCTCTCGTCGTGCTGGACCAGCAGTCCGAGCGCGAGCAGCCGGGCGGTGGCGGCGGCGTCCTGCTCGGTCGCCTCGCGGACCGAGACCTGGCCGCCGGCCCGCAGCACGGCCAGGTAGAGCGCCTTCTCGGTCGGGCCGGGAGCGGGTGGCGCGAGGGCGGGTGGCGCGGGAGCGGGTGGCGCGGGGTGGGCGTCAGGCATCGTGCTTGCCCCTCCGCATCAGCCAGCCGAGTTGGAACAGGGTCTCGGCGTCGTAGCACTCGCGCAGGTGGGCGATGTGGGCGGCGACGGTGCGTTCGGACAGGCCGAGGCGGGAGGCGATGGCCTTCTGGGTGAGGCCCTGGGCGAGCAGGCGGCCGACCTGGTCGACGGCGGTGCGGGTGGGGGCGCTGTCGAGGAGGCTGTGCCAGGAGACGCGTTCGGCCCGGGTCCAGTCGCGTTCGAAGTTGGCGACGATCATGGCCACGGTGGCGGGGTCGGAGATCACCGCGGCCCGGTCCGGGTCGTCGGCGGCGGGCACCACGGCGGTGGTCCGGTCGAAGACCAGGGCGCGCTGGAAGGGCTCGTCGAGCAGCCGGACCTCGCCGCCGGCCCGGGTGACGGTGTCGGCGTAGCGGACCGTGGCGGGTTCGGTGAGGACGGTCGGCTGGTAGAGGGTGAGGATGCGGCAGCCGCGGTGCAGGATCGGGAGGTCCTGGCTCAGGGAGAGTTCCAGGGCGGCGGGCACCAGCGGTCCGGGGTGCGAGGTCAGGGCCTCTTCCCGGCAGGTGGAGCCGAGTTGGGCGATCCGCTGGCGGATGTGTTCGCGGCCGGTGAGCTGGTGGTCGGCCGGGACGGGCTCGGCCGGGCGGGGCACGCTGTCGTAGGCGGCGATCAGCGGGTCGAGGTCGGCGGCCAGGCGTTCGGCCAGGTTGAGCAGGCGGGCGGCCTCGGTGTTCATCTCGGTGCTGAGGGTGTCGGCCACGAAACGGGGGTTGACGGCCAGGTAGGAGCCGTCGAGGCCGTCGGAGACCAGCAGGCCGGTGCGCAGCAGCCCGGCGAGGACGTGCTGCCGCTGCACGGGGACGGCGTCGGCCGCGATCCGGCCGCCGGCTTCCAGCACGTCCAGGTAGAGGCGCCAGGCCGCCGCGTCGATCGGCCCGCAGGTGCCCGCGGGCGCGGGGACGGGGCGGGCCGCCGGTCCGCAGGCGGGACGGACGGGCGCCTGGACGGTGGAGGTCGGGACGGGTGCGGGGGCCGGGGCGGGAGCGGGGATCGGGTCAGCCACGTCCGCTGCCTCCTCGCATCAGCCAGCCGAGCTGGAACAGGGTGCCGGCCCCGTACAGGTCGCGCAGCCGGGAGATGTGGCCGGCGACGGTGCGTTCGGAGAGGCCGAGGCGGGTGGCGACGGCGCGCTGGGTGAGGCCCTGGGCGAGCAGGCGGCCGACCCGGTCGGTGATGGTGCGGGTGAGCGTGCGGGCGTCGAGGCCGTGCCAGTGGACCTGTTCGGCGCGGGCCCAGTCGCGTTCGAAGCCGGCCACCAGGTAGGCGATCGCGGCGGGGTCCTCGACGAACGCGGCGCGGCTGTGGTCCTCGGCGGCGGGGATCACGGCGACCCGCCGGTCGATGACGATCAGGCGGAGGAACGGCTCGTCCAGGACCCGCAGTTGGGCGCCGTGCTCGGTCATCGTGGTGGCGTGCCGGACGGCGCTGTCCGCGGTGAGCGCGACGGGCTGGTAGAGGGCGCGCAGGGTGGCGCCCCGGCTGAGCATCCGCCGGTCCTGGGTGTGGGCGAGTTCGAGGACGGCGGGCGGGCGGAGCCCGGGCTGGGCGCTGAGCAGTTCGAGGCGGCAGTCGGAGACCAGTTGGGCGATCCGCAGCCGGATGCCCTCCTGGCCGTCGACGTAGACGGCCTGCCCGGTCCGGTCGGCGGGCCGGGGGACGGCGTCGTAGGCGCGGGCGAGCGGGTCGAGCGCGGCGGGCAGCCGGCCGGCGTCGAGCAGCAGGCGGGTGGCGCGGGAGCGCAGGTCGGCGCCGAGGCGTTCGGCGACGGCGCGCGGGCTGACCGCGACGTAGCAGCCGTCGATCCGGTTGGGCAGCATCAGGCCGATCGCCACCAGCTGGTCCAGCAGGGCCCGTTGGCGTTCGGGGGTGCGGCCGGTGCCGGGCGGGGGCGGCGCGTCCAGCGGGATCCGGCCGCCGGCGGCGAGGACGGCCAGGTAGAGCTGGGTGGCCTCCTCCTCGGGCAGTCCGGCTTCCGGGCCGAACGGGAGGTCGGCGTTGGCGGACGGGAGGTCTGCGTCGACGGACGGAAGGTCGGCGCCGGCGGGCGGGAGGTCGGTGTCGACGGTTGCCGGGCCCGGGTCGGCGGGCGGCGCGGGCGGTACGGGCGGCGCGGACGGACCGTCGAGCGGGTCGGTCGGCGCTCCGGCCGGGCCGGAAGGCGCACCTGACGGTGTGTTGGATAGCCCGCCGGGTGTGCCGGGCCGACCGGCGTCCGGATCGGACTTCGGGTGGTCCGCTGCCACGTCGAGCACTCCCTGCCGTCTTCCTCCGCTTGCGGATGATGATTCCAGCAGGGCCGTCGGGTGCGACGGCGGGAGTCACCCCCGCGGACCGGGCGCGTCCCCCGGGCCGGGTGCGGTCTGCACCCGGATCCCGGAGGACCCGCTCGTGTTACGCCGGCGTCATTGGCGCTTCGGTGAGGCGGAGCAGCAACGCCTCACCGATCCGGTCACGGTAGCCACCACCACACGTGGCGTCCCGGCCGGTGCTCTTCCCCCCGTTGCGCAGATACGAACGCACCTGTCGCCCCCACGCGAAGAGCAAGTCGCCGACTCGGGCTGCGGCTGCCCCGGACGACCTGGCGTGACTCCACCCTCACAGCGGGGCGAACTCCGAACAAGTGCTCTCCGGCTGCAGGTTCCCGCAAGTGCAGGAACCTGCAGCAAACACCTCGCTCCCGCGCCCCGAATCGCGCCTTTCCCGGAATGCCCCCCTCCCCTGAGCAGCCATTCGGCGTCCGGCGGCGGGCGTCCGGAACGGTGGCGTCGCGGCGGCCCGGAATGTCACTGCCCCGGACCGGAATTCGGCAATCCTCCGCCGAATCCACCGATCCGGAATCCGTCGCACCGAATGCCGCCCGGCTCCCGGACGCGGTCACCCGGCATCCCGGCACCCGCCACCGCCAGGGCCGCCCGGGCCGTCCCCGGAGCGCTCCGGGCGCACGTCAGAGCAGGCGCCCCGCCCGCAGGCCGGCCGCGGTCCGGGCCAGCGCCACCGCCCAGGCGGTGAGCAGCAGCAGGTAGAGCGCGGCGGCGAGGGCGGTGAATCCGCCGAATCCGGTGTGCCGGGCCAGTGCGGTGGCTCCGGTGACGAGGGTGCCGACCGGGAAGGTGAATGCCCACCAGGTCATTGCGAACGGCATTTCGGCACGCAGTGCACGCAGGTTGGCAACGAGTGCCACCGCCAGCCACAGCAGCGCGAATCCCATCACCGTGACGCCGTACACCTCGGCCAGCCCCCGGGCGGCGGCCGCCGCGCCGGGGCCCGCGCCGGGCAGCGCGAGCGGCACCGCGTCGGCGAACTGGTGGACGGCGGTGGTGGACTGGCCCAGCGGCCCGAGCACCAGGAACAGCGACGGGGTGAGCACCAGGGCGGGCAGCTTGCTGTGCAGCAGTCCGCCGAGGACCACCGGCAGCAGCGCCAGGGTGGCCAGCAGGCTGGCGCCGAACATCGCCACGCACCCGTACAGCAGCGCCTGCCGGGCCGCCCCCGCGGGCAGGTGCGGCACCAGGGCGGGGCCGAGCGCCGCGGACACCATCGGCGCGACCACCGGCAGCAGCCAGGTCGGGTTGGCCTCCAGCGCGGACAGCCGGTGCCGGGTGATCATCAGGTAGGGCAGTCCGGCGGCCACCACCAGCGCGTACCCGGTGCCCACCGTCCACAGCAGCACGTCCAGCGCGAGGGCCGGGCCGGTGCCGAGCAGCGGGCCGCCGACGGTCAGCGCGCCGTAGCCGACGGCCAGCAGGGCCATCGGCGGGCAGCCGTAGAAGACGGCGGCGGACGGGTCCTCCAGCAGGGTGCGCCGGGCCTGCTCGCGGTGCCGGGCCAGGTGGACGGCCCGGCCGGCCAGCAGGGCGGCCAGCATCAGCAGCGAGAGCGTCCAGACCGCCTCGGCGAGGGCGGTGCGGCCGGGGACGTCCACCGGCAGCGCGGCGGCGGCGTTGCCGGTGATCGCGGTGCCCATCACGGCGGCGTACCAGTTGGGTCCGAGCCGGGAGAGGTCGAGGGAGCGCAGGGTGGTGCGCGGCGCGAGGAGGGTTGCCATGGCTCCACCCTCCGCCGGTGCCGGGGACGCGGGTAGCGAGCCGTCCGCTATGAGGACATAGCCTGGGCCTATGGCTCTCTCCCCGCACGTCCCGGAACTCGGCGCCCTGGAGCTGCTGCTCGCCGTGGCCCGGCTGGGCAGCGTCGGGCGGGCCGCCGCCGAACTGGGCGTCAGCCAGCCCGCCGCCAGCGCCCGGATCAAGGGCATGGAGCGGCAGATCGGGGTGGCGCTGCTGGAGCGCTCGCCGCGCGGCTCCCGGCCCACCGAGGCGGGCCGGCTGGTGGTCGAGTGGGCCCGGCAGGTGGTGGAGGCGGCGCAGGCGCTGGACGCCGGGATCGACGCGCTGCGCGGCCGCCGGGACGCCCGGCTGCGGGTGGTGGCCAGCCTGACCGTCGCCGAGTACCTGATGCCGGGCTGGCTGCTGGCCCTGAACGAGGCCAGCCCGGGCACCGCCGTCACGCTGCGCACCGCGAACTCGCACGACGTCGCCGCCCAGGTGCTGGCCGGCGAGGCCGACCTGGGCTTCGTCGAGGGCACCTCCACCCCGGCCGGCCTGTCCGGCGCGGTGGTGGCCGCCGACCGGCTGGTGGTGGTGGTCTCCCCCGAGCACCGCTGGGCCCGCCGCCGCGCCCCGGTGACCGGCGCCGAGCTGGCCGCCACCCCGCTGGTGCTGCGCGAGGTCGGCTCCGGCACCCGGGAGGTGCTGGAGGAGGCGCTGGCCCCGTACGGCGGGCCGGCGGCGCCCCGGCTGGAGCTGGCCTCCTCGACGGCGCTGAAGGCGGCCGCGATGACCGGCGCGGGCCCGGTCTGCCTGAGCGAGCTGGCGGTGAAGGAGGAGCTGGCCACCCGCCGGCTGGTGGCCGTGCCGCTGGACGGGCTGGAGCTGCAGCGCCCGCTGCGCGCGGTCTGGCCGGCCGGCCAGCGCCCGGCTGGACCGGCCCGCCAGCTGCTCGGGCTGACCCGGGCGGCCCGGCCCGCCGGGGCCGTCCGGAAGGACTGAGCGGAAACCCTTCGTAAAACCTGAGCGGAATAGACTCAACTTAGTGCATGCTGTATCCAGCAGACTCGCACCAGTTCCGAGACGAGAGGGGTATGCCCGCAGTGGACGCCAGTAAGTTCACCAGCAAGACGCAGGAGGCGCTGTCCTCCGCCATCCGGCAGGCCAGCGCCGCGGGGAACCCGGACGTCAAGCCGGTGCACATCCTGCTGGCCCTGCTCGACCAGCCGGAGGGCCTGGCCCGCCCGCTGCTGGAGGCCGTCGGGGCGGACGCCGCGCGCGTCACCGCCGCCGCCCGCCAGCAGGCCGCCGCCCAGCCGGCCGCCCAGGGCTCCACCGTCGCCGCGCCGAACCTCGCGCGCGACACCCTCGCGGTGCTGGAGGAGGCCGGGAAGCGCGCCGCCGACCTGGACGACCAGTACGTCTCCACCGAGCACCTGCTGGTCGGCCTGGCCGCCGAGGGCGGGCAGGTGGCCGAGCTGCTGAAGCAGCAGGGCGCCACCGCCAAGGCGCTGCTGGCCGCGTTCAAGGAGGTCCGCGGCAGCGCCCGGGTCACCTCGCCGGACCCGGAGGGCACCTACAAGGCCCTGGAGAAGTACGGCTCCGACCTGACGCAGGCCGCCCGGGACGGCAAGCTCGACCCGGTGATCGGCCGCGACCAGGAGATCCGCCGGGTGGTGCAGGTGCTCTCCCGGCGCACCAAGAACAACCCGGTGCTGATCGGCGAGCCCGGCGTCGGCAAGACCGCCGTGGTCGAGGGCCTGGCCCAGCGGATCGTCGCGGGCGACGTGCCGGAGTCGCTGCGCGGCAAGCGCCTGGTCGCGCTCGACCTAGCGGCGATGGTCGCGGGCGCGAAGTTCCGCGGCGAGTTCGAGGAGCGGCTGAAGGCCGTCCTGAACGACATCAAGGCCTCCGACGGCCAGGTGGTCACCTTCATCGACGAGCTGCACACCATGGTCGGCGCGGGCGCCGGCGGCGACTCCGCGATGGACGCGGGCAACATGCTCAAGCCGATGCTGGCCCGCGGCGAGCTGCGGATGGTCGGCGCCACCACGCTGGACGAGTACCGCGAGCGGATCGAGAAGGACCCGGCCCTGGAGCGCCGCTTCCAGCAGGTGATGGTCGGCGAGCCGACCGTCGAGGACACCATCGCGATCCTGCGCGGCCTCAAGGGCCGCTACGAGGCGCACCACAAGGTGGAGATCACCGACGCCGCCCTGGTCGCCGCGGCGACGCTGTCCAACCGGTACATCACCGCCCGCTTCCTGCCGGACAAGGCGATCGACCTGGTCGACGAGTCCGCCTCCCGGCTGCGGATGGAGATCGACTCCTCCCCGGTCGAGATCGACGAGCTGCAGCGCTCGGTCGACCGGCTGCGGATGGAGGAGCTGGCGCTGGAGAAGGAGTCCGACCCGGCCTCGGTCGAGCGGCTCGGCAAGCTCCGGCGCGACCTCGCGGACAAGCAGGAGCAGCTGAGCACCCTCAACGCCCGCTGGGAGCAGGAGAAGAAGTCGCTCAACCGGGTCGGCGAGCTCAAGGAGCGCCTCGACGACCTGCGCGGCGCCCTGGACCGCGCCCAGCGCGACGGCGACTTCGAGCGCGCCTCCAAGCTGCTGTACGCCGAGATCCCGGCCGCCGAGCGGGAGTTGACCGAGGCGCAGGACCGCGCGGCGGACGAGCCCAGCACCACCATGGTCAAGGAGCAGGTCGGCCCGGACGACGTGGCCGACGTGGTCGCGTCCTGGACGGGCATCCCGGCCGGCCGGCTGCTGGAGGGCGAGAGCGCCAAGCTGCTGCGGATGGAGGAGGAGCTCGGCAAGCGCCTGATCGGCCAGCACGAGGCCGTCCGCGCCGTCTCCGACGCGGTCCGCCGCACCCGCTCCGGCATCGCCGACCCGGACCGTCCGACCGGCTCGTTCCTGTTCCTCGGCCCGACCGGCGTCGGCAAGACCGAGCTGGCCAAGGCCCTGGCGGACTTCCTCTTCGACGACGAGCGCGCCATGGTCCGGATCGACATGAGCGAGTACGGCGAGAAGCACTCGGTCTCCCGCCTGGTCGGCGCCCCGCCCGGGTACGTCGGCTACGAGGAGGGCGGCCAGCTCACCGAGGCGGTCCGCCGCCGCCCGTACAGCGTGGTCCTGCTGGACGAGGTGGAGAAGGCCCACCCCGAGGTGTTCGACGTGCTGCTCCAGGTGCTGGACGACGGCCGGCTCACCGACGGCCAGGGCCGCACGGTGGACTTCCGCAACGCGATCCTGATCCTCACCTCCAACCTCGGCTCGCAGTACCTGGTCGACCCGAACACGCCGGAGGAGCGGAAGAAGGAGCTGGTGCTGGAGACGGTCCGGCAGTCCTTCAAGCCGGAGTTCCTGAACCGGCTGGACGACATCGTGGTCTTCGACCCGCTGGGCACCGAGGAGCTCAGCCGGATCGTCGACCTCCAGGTCGCCGCGCTGGCCCGCCGCCTGCACGAGCGCCGGCTCACCCTGGACGTCACCCCGGCCGCCCGGGACTGGCTCTCGCTGACCGGCTACGACCCGGCGTACGGCGCCCGGCCGCTGCGCCGGCTGGTGCAGTCCGCGATCGGCGACCAGCTGGCCAAGGAGATCCTCTCCGGCCGGGTGCACGACGGCGAGACGGTCGTGGTCGACCACGACGGCGTCTCCGACCGGCTGAGCGTCGGGCCGCGCACCTCGCTGGACAAGTGACGATCCGTCACCGGACGCCGGTGCCGCCGCGGTCGGCGGCACCGGCGGCACGGCCCGCCGGGACATGATCACGCGGCGGGCCGCACCCTGTGCCGCGGGCCCCGAATGAGGCAGGATGGAGGCCAGGAAAGGCGGCCCCCCATCGGCAGCCGACCGTGCACCGTGAAAGGGACACCCCCGTGAGCATCGACCCGTCGTCCATCCCGTCCTTCGGCCTGCCTCAGCCGCCGCAGGGTGGCGGCCAGCCCGGTGGCGCTCCGGCCGGGCCGCCGGTGATCGTCCCGGACCAGAACCTGGTGGCCCAGCTGCTCGACCAGATGCAGCTCAAGCACGTGGTGGACGAGGAGGGCGACCTCACCGCCCCCTGGGAGAACTTCCGCGTCTACTACATGTTCCGCGGCGACCACAAGGAGCTGTTCGCGGTCCGCGCGTTCTACGACCGCCCGTTCCCGCTCGAGCAGAAGCCCGAGATCCTCGCCCTGATCGACGAGTGGAACCGCGAGACCCTGTGGCCCAAGGTCTACACCCACACCCACGACGACGGCATCGTCCGGCTGATCGGTGAGTCCCAGATGATCGTCGGCAGCGGCGTCAACCTGGAGTACTTCGTCGGCACCACCGCCAACTGGACCCAGGCCGCGGTCGGCTTCGAGCAGTGGATGGCCGAGCAGCTCGGCGACCAGGCCAAGCCCGCCGACGACGAGGCCGCCCCCGAGGACGGCCCGGCCGACGAGGCCTGAGCCCCACCCCGCACCCCGGACGGGCCCGCCCCTGCACCCGCAGGCGGCGGGCCCGTCCGCATGAACGCCCCACCCGCACCACGACGCCCCGCCCGGAGGACGCACTCCGGGGCGTCCCGGGCTGAGGGGCCTTGGCGGGTGCTGCGCGCGGCTGGATGATGGGGCCCGACCACCCTGTCTGTGAGGAGCCACCGATGAGCACCAGGCCGCTGCTGAACCGCCGGCTGGAGGGCATGGGTACGACGATCTTCGCCGAGATGTCGGCCCTGGCCACCGCGACCGGTTCGATCAACCTCGGCCAGGGGTTCCCGGACACCGACGGGCCGGAGGAGGTCCGCGAGGCGGCCGTGCGGGCGCTGCGCGAGGGCCTGGGCAACCAGTACCCGCCGGGGCCGGGCGTGCCCGAGCTGCGCGCCGCGATCGCCGAGCACCAGCAGCGGTTCTACGGCCTCTCCTACGACCCGGACACCGAGGTGCTGGTCACCGCCGGCGCCACCGAGGCGATCGCCGCCGCCCTGCTGGCGCTGCTGGAGCCCGGCGACGAGGTGATCGCCTTCGAGCCGTTCTACGACTCCTACGCCGCCTGCATCGCGATGGCCGGCGCGGTCCGCGTCCCGCTCACCCTGCGCGCCCCCGCCTTCCGGCCCGACCTGGACGAGCTGCGCTCCCTGATCACCCCGCGCACCCGGCTGCTGCTCGTCAACACCCCGCACAACCCGACCGGCACCGTCCTCACCCCCGAGGAACTCGCCGCCGTCGCCGAACTCGCCGTCGAGCACGACCTGTTGGTCGTCACCGACGAGGTCTACGAGCACCTGGTCTTCACCGGCGCCCACCACCCGCTCGCCGCCCTCCCCGGCATGCGCGAGCGCACCGTCACCATCTCCTCCGCCGGCAAGACCTTCTCCTTCACCGGCTGGAAGGTCGGCTGGGTCACCGGCACGCCCGCCCTGGTCGCCGCCGTCCGGACCGCCAAGCAGTACCTGACGTACGTCTCGGCCGGCCCGTTCCAGTACGCCGTCGCCGAGGCCCTGCGCCTGCCCGACAGCTACTACGCCGACTTCCGCGCCGACCTGCACCGCAAGCGCGACCTGCTCGCCGCGGGCCTCGCCGCCGCCGGCTTCCGGGTCTTCGAGCCGCAGGGCACGTACTTCATCACCACCGACATCACCCCGCTCGGCGAGAAGGACGGCACCGCGTTCTGCCGCGCCCTCCCCGAGCGCTGCGGCGTGGTCGCCATCCCGAACGCGGTCTTCTACGACGACACCGAGGCCGGCCTCAGCCAGGTCCGGTTCGCCTTCTGCAAGCGGACCGAGGTGCTGGAGGAGGCGGTGGAGCGCCTGCACGGCCTGCGCGGCCTGCACGCCCGGTAGCGGACCCGCCCGGCCCCGGTGACGGCAGCACGCCGTCACCGGGGCCTTTCGCGTGTCCGGGGCCGGGTACCGACAGTCGGAATGTTTGTTTACGTTCGCCAACGTTGATTCATCCCGCCAAATCTGCCGATTCGTTGACGCTTCCCGTTTGATCATGGTTGGCTTCGCCACACGATCCGACAGGAGGGAACAGCAATGAAGGTGTTACCGCAGATGCGCCTGGTGGTCCGGTTCGAGTCGGGGCGGGAGAGCGGGTTCGGCCCCTTCGTGCTCGGGGAAGCGGTCGACACCGCCCGCACCCCCGAGAGCCCCGGGGTCAGCGTGGGTGCGGCGGCGCCCCACCGGGTGACCGTGCGCCCGCCGGACGGCGAGCGGATCGCCTCCGTCGAGTACCTGCTGCGGGCCCCGATGGGGAACTTCGACCAGGTCGTCCCGCCGGACAGCGGCCGGTGGTTCATGAACCTGATGCACGCCACCGGCTTCTGGAAGCACGGCCGGCTCGCCCGGTCGAAGATCGACGACGTCAAGGTCCCGCTCTACCTGTTCACCGGGCGGGACGGGAACGTGGAACTGGCGATGGGCGTCGTCGGCGACCTCGTCGAGACCGACCTGCGCCTGCTGGAGCCCGTCTCCGACCGGGCGTTGAACGTCCACACCGGCGGCGTCGAGGTGGGCATCCGCCGCGGTACGGAGGAGTACCCGCTGCCCGGGTCCGTCCTGGCCGCCGACGGCTCCCTGACCGAGTACGTCTACCTCCGCTCCGGTCCCCGGGAGGACCGCTCGCCGTGGCTCGACGTCCTGCGGGACTTCTCCGAACGGACCAGGTCCGCCTTCGGGCCGGCGGACCGGCTGGTGCCCGCGTCCTTCGAACCCTTCTGGTGCAGTTGGACCGACTGGGCCAGCGACGACATCGGCGAGGAGATGGTCCTGGAGAACGTCCGGATCGGACTCGACCTCGGGGTGCGGAACTTCATCATCGACGACGGCTGGTTCGGCCCCGGTCTCGACACCGCCTACGAGACCCCGCTGAACATCGGCGACTGGACGCCCGACCCCGCCAAGTTCCCCGACCTCCCCCAACTGGTGCGCCGCATCGACACGATGGGCGGACGCGCCGTCATCTGGTGCGCCCCGCACGCCGTCGGACCGGCCGCCGCCTGCTTCGCCGACCGCCGCCGCCTGCTGATCGCCCCGCGCTCCGGCGAACCCGTCCTGGGCGAGACCCAGTTCCACTCGCTGTGCTTCATGAACGCCGAGGCCCGCCGGACGATGGCCGACATCTGCGTGCGGCTGGCCCGGGAGTACGGCTTCCACGGGGCGAAGTACGACCTGTTCAACTGGATACCCGACCTGCGGTGCGAGAGCCCGCACCACGAGCACGACCTGGAATCGATGCTCACCGGCCTGCGGCTGATGCTGGCGGACGCGGACCGGCGCACCCGCGAGGTCTCCCCCGACCACATCGTCGAGCTCAAGCAGAACTACGGCACGGCGCTCCTCACCCCGTACGGCACCTGCATGCGGGCCGGCGACGCGCCCTTCGACCCGCGGACGAACTTCCTGCGCACCCTGCACGTCCAGGCGTACACCCCCGCCGCGCTCAACGACTACCAGACCTTCGGGCCCGACGACACGCCGCAGGACGTCGCAGTGTCCGTCATCACCATGCTGGCCGCCGGAATCCCGGCCTACGGGGCGGACTTCACCCGCCTCCCGGAGCAGGGCCGGGACGTCCTGCGCTGGTACCACCGCCTCTACGCCGACAACATGAGCGGCTTCCTCGGCCACCGGACCGTCCACGACTCCTCGCACGGCGTGCTGCGGGCGGCGGCCGCCGAGCAGGACGTCGTGTTCGTCCTCCAGCCGTCCACCGCGTGCCGGATCGACCGGCCGTCCCTCGTCCTCAACGGCGGCTACGCGACCCGGCTGACCGTGGACGCCCGGGCCGCCGGGCTCTCCCACACCGTGCTGTCGCCCTCCGGCGTGCCGCTCACCGCGCCGCGCCCGCACCCCGGCGGCCCGCTCGGCATCGACGTCCCGCCGGGCGGCGGCATCCGCTTCGCCCGGCCCGCCGGGAACGGGGCGGCCGCATGACCCGGAGCCCCGAAGTCCCCGACCGGGAAAGGTCGTTGGCCGCCGCCCGGCGCACCCTGGACGCCCTCCGCCGCGCCGTTCCCGAGGAGCCCGCCGCCGGCGCGGACCTCTCCCTGGTCGCCGAGGCGGTGGCCGTGGTGGCCTCCTCCCGGGGCGGGAGCAGCCTCCTGCACCAGGTGCTCTCCGACCGGTCCGACGTGCTCTCCCTCGGAGGCGAGCACACCGCGCTGTACAAGCTGAACCGGCTCGACCGCGGCCCGGACGGCTCCGACGCGCTGGCCCCGGACACCGCGTTCGACCGGGCCGAACTCTCCCGGGACTTCGTGTCCCTGCTCGGTTCGGGCGGCCACCGGCCCCCGCACGACCCCGCCGACCGGACCCGGTACGCGGCCGTCGTGACCCGCCGGCTCGCCCTGCAGTGGCCGCTGGAGGAGATCGGGTACCCGGCCGTGCGGGACGCCGTCGACCACGCGGTCCGGGCCTGCGCCCGCCCCGAGGACCCCGATGCGCTGTTCGCCGCCGTCCTGCACCGCCTGCGGGCCGGCCACCCCCGCCTCGACCCGTCCTGCTACGACCTGCCGCCCGCGCTGCGCGGCCCGGCCGCCGGGGGCGACCTGCGCCCGCCCCACGACGGCTACTGCATCGAGGAACCGCCGTTCGTCGTCCCGCGCGCCCGCCCGGCCGCCGACGCCGACGCCCTGCGCCGGCACCCCCTGGTGATCAAGTCGTCCGTCGACGCCTACCGGCTGCCGCTGCTGCGCCGGCTGCTGCCCCACGCCCGCATCCGGGTGGTCCACCTGACCCGCAACCCCGCCGCGAGCGTCAACGGCCTCTATGACGGCTGGCGCGACCGGGGGTTCTTCTCGTACGACGTCTCCGGGCAGCACCCCCTGTCGATCGCCGGGTACTCCGAACTCGGCGCGGCGGCCCGGCGCTGGTGGAACTTCGACCTCCCGCCCGGCTGGGCGGACCTCGTCGACCAGCCGCTGGAACGGGTGTGCGCGCACCAGTGGGCCGGGGCCCACCGGGCGGTCCTGGACGGGCTCGGGCCCGGCACCGCGGACGCCGTCCTGCGCGTGCCGTTCGAGCGGATCCTCGACCCCGCCACCCGGGAACGGACCCTCCGGTCGGTCTTCGCCTTCGCCGGCCTCCCGCAACCGCCCGGGCCGGTACCGCTCCCGGTCGTGATGGCGACCGCCCGCCCCCGGCCGGCCCGCTGGCGCGAACGGGCCGGGCTGGTGCTCCCCGCCGTCGACCACCCGGACGTCCGGGCCGTCGCGGACGAACTCGGCTACCGCAAGGGCCAGGAGGAGCAGTGGACGTGACCGCCGCCGCCCACCACGGCCCGGGCTGGCGCCCCCGCCCCGGCCGACAGGAGGACGACCTCGCCCCCGGCGGGGCCTGGGCGCCCCTGCGGGTGAGCCGCGACTGCGACCCGCTCACCGACGTCGCCCTGCACCTCCCGCCCGCCGCACTCCTCACCGCCGGACCGCCGGACGCCCTCCAGCACCTGGAACGGATCGACCACGACGCGCTCCGCCGCGACCTGGACGGGCTCGCCGGGGCCTACCGCGCGCTGGGCGTCACCGTGCACGAGCTGCCCGCCCCGGCACCCCCCGGCGGCAACCCGTACCGCGGCGCCAACGCGGTGTACGCACGCGACCTGCTGTGGATGACCCGGGCCGGCGCCGTGATCCCGCGGATGGCGAGCAGCGTCCGCGCGGGCGAGGAACTGCAGGCCCACCGGCTGTGCGCCCGGCTCGGCGTGCCGGTGGCCCGGACCATCGGCGCCGACGGCCTCTTCGAGGGCGCCGACGCCGCGTGGCTGCGTCCCGACCTCGTCGCCGTGGGCCTCGGCGTCCGCACCAACGGGGCGGGCGCCCGGCAGGTCGAGGACGAGGCCCGGGCCCAGGGCGCGCGGGTGCTGCGGCTGTCCGTGCCACCCGGCGTGCAGCACCTGCTGGGCGTCCTCCAGGTGCTCGACGCGGACCTGCTGGCCGCCCGGACCTCGCTCCTGCGCCCCGGGGAGGTCAGGCACCTGCGCGACCTGGGTTTCACCGTGCTCGACGTCCCCGAGTCCGACGAGGTCCGCACCCGGCTGGCGTTCAACTTCGTCACGGTGGCGCCGCGGGCGGTCCTCCTGCCGGACGGCTGCCCGGACACCGCGGCCCTGCTGGCCCGGCACGGGGTCGAGTGCGCCGCCCGCGTGCCGATCCCGGAACTCGCCAAGGGCGCGGGCGGCCCCGCCTGCGCCACCGGCATCCTCGCCCGCACCTCCCAGGACTGAGGTAACCCCGTGCCGACTCTCAGCATCGTCGTGCCCTTCCACAACGTCGCCCCCTACTTCCCGGCCCTCCTGGAGTCGCTGGCCGCGCAGGAGCTCCGGGACACCGAGGTCGTCCTGGTCGACGACGGCTCCACCGACGCCAGCCCCCGGATCGCCGCCGAACGGGTCGCCCGGGACGGGCGGTTCCACCTCCTCACCGGCCCCCACCGGGGCCTCAGCGCCGCCCGCAACACCGGCGCCCGCCGGGCCACCGGCGACTACCTGGCGTTCGCCGACTCCGACGACGTCGTCCCGCCGGCCGCCTACCGGCTCCTGGTGGAGTCCCTGGAGGACACCGGCTCCGACTTCGCCTCCGGGGACGTCCGCCGCCTCGACTCCACCGGCACCCACCGCCACCCCCGGTACGCCGACGTCTTCGCCGCTCCGCGCCGCCGCACCCACATCACCCGCGACCACGCCCTGATCCTCGACCGGATGATCTGGAACAAGGTGTTCCGCCGCTCCTTCTGGGACCGCCACCGCCTCGCCTTCGCCCTCCCCCAGTACGAGGACGCGCCCGTCACCGTCCGGGCCCACATCGAGGCCGGGGCCGTGGACGTGCTCGCGGAGGTCGTCTACCACTGGCGCATCCGCGAGGAGGGCGAGCGCTCCATCACCCAGCGCCTCCACGAGCCCGACAACATCGCGGCCCGGATGCGGATGACGGCGGTCACCGGCGACCTCGTCCGCACCCGCGCCCCCGAACTGCTGCCGGCCTACGAACGGGACATGTGCCTGGGCGACCTGCGGGTCGCGATGCGCGCGCTGCTGGAGAACACCGACCGGGCGATGGCCACCGCCCTGGAACTCGGCCGCGGCTTCCTCTCCCGGGTGGACCCCCGGGTGCTGGAACAGCTCCCCGGACCGGACCGGCACCGGCTCGGCCTCCTGCTCGCCGGGCGGACCGACGAACTGCGCGCCGTCCTCAGCGCCGATGGGCAGTAGCACGGCGGCCGCGCCCCGGACGGCTCCCCGGCGGGCCGTCCGGCTGCTGCGCCAGGAGGCCGACTTCCGCCGCGTCTACCTCTCCCAGCTGGTCAGCCTCGGGGGCGACTGGTTCGCGGTGGTCCCGCTGCTGGCCCTGCTCCAGGAGCTGACCGGCGGTCCGCTGTGGGGGGCGCTCGTCCTCGCCGCCGACACCCTGGTCATCGCCGCGCTGTCCCCGTACGCCGGGGTGGTCGTCGACCGGGTCGACCGCCGCCGGCTGATGGTGCTCTGCGACCTGCTCTCGGCCGGTTTCGTCGCCACCCTGTTCCTGGTCCGGAGCGGGTCGACCGTGTGGATCGCCCTGGTCGCGCTGGGCGGCGTCGCGGGCGTGAAGGCGTTCCACGGCCCCGCCGCGAGCGCCGCGCTCCCCCACCTGGTGCCGAGGTCCGACCTGTTGACGGCCAACGCCCTCGGCGGCGGCGCCTGGGGCGTCATGCTCGCCGCGGGCGCCTCGCTGGGCGCGCTGCTCACCTCCGTCCTCGGCATCGGTTGGTGCTTCGCCCTGGACGTGCTCTCCTTCGCCGTCTCCGCGGCCCTGGTCGGCCGGGTCCGCCGGCCCTTCGACGACGGCCGGGGCGACCGGCCGCGCCGGCGGGTGCGGGGGCTGGTCCGGGACGACCTCCGCGAGACGGCGTCGTTCGCCCGCCGGGACCGCCGGATCGTCGCCCTGCTGCTCGCCAAGCCGGGCACCGCCCTGGGCAACGGGGTGCTGGCCCTCTTCCCCGCCCTGGCGGCGACCGTGTTCCACGTCGGCGCGTTCGGCGTCGGCCTGCTGTACGCCGCCCGCGGGGTGGGCGCGCTGATCGGCCCGGTGCTGGGGCGGCGGCTGCTGTCCGGACGGGAGGAGCGGATCCGGCTCCTCACCCTGGCCTCGACCCTGCTGTTCGGCGCCGCCTACGCGGGCTTCTCCGCGGTCACCTGGTTCCCGGCCGCCGTGCTGCTGGTCGTGGCGGCCCACGTCGGCGGCAGCATGAACTCCACGCTGTCCTCCTACGCCCTGCAGTCGGCCACCCCGGACGGCCTCCGCGGGCGCGTCCTCAGCGTCGACCTGATGTTCTCCACCCTGTCCCTGGGCGCGAGCCAGCTCCTGGCCGGGGCCCTCTCGGCGGTCGTCGCCCCGTCCCCGGCCGCGCTGTGCGTCGCGGGCGTCGTGACCGGCTACGGCGCCCTCTGGTGGGCCCTCTCCCGGGAGCCGTGACCGCGGCGGGGGAATCCGGGAGCGCCCGGCGACGGCCGGGGGCGGGCGGGGACGGGTGGGCGCGGGGGTGTGCGGGGTGCACCACCGGCGCGCACGGCGCGTGACACCCGCGCAGGGGAGTGCGGTGAACAGAGTGCAACCCGGGACCGATCACACCCAGTCGGGCACAGGCCCCAGAACGGTGAATGAGTGCCAAACATGGGTAAATCCCTGACGGACCCGGAGAATTCGTGCTTCTCTGCTGCTGAATCTCCAGCCGGAATCCTTCCTTCCACGGTCGGCCGCGCCCCGGATCGGACAGTCTCGAACAGCCTCACGGATGAGGGGCGGACTCCGGTCCCAGGGGGCGCGCACGGAGCTGAAACGCGGAGCCGAGCATGCTCACCACCCTGCAGACCTCCTACACGGACACCCGCGCCGGCGACCTGGCCTGGCAGCTGGGCGGCGAACCGCTGCCCGCGCTGGCCGTCCGCGACCTCAGACTCGACGGCGCCCCCGGCGCCCCGGACGGCCTCCGGGGCACCCTCCAGCTGCGGCTGCTGGGCGCCTCGCACCAGGTGGTGCTGGCGGCCGGCCCGGGCGACTGCCTGGAGACGGTGGCCTGCCTGCCGGGCCGCCGCACCCCGCTGCCCGCCCGGGTGGCGGAGCAGGTGGCCGGCTGGGAGTACGAGTTCGCCGCCCGGATCGAGGAGCTGCCGCCGTACGTGTTCGAGGCCCGGGCCCAGGAGCTGCTGGCCCTGGTCGAGGGGCACCCGCGGGCGCTGGCGGGGGTCTTCCCAGGCGATCCGAGCGCCTTCACCGCGCTGGTCGCGCACTGCGAGGACCGCCGGGTGCACTGGCGGACGTGGCACGCCTACCCGCAGGAGGGCCGGCTGGTGTGCACCCGTTCCTCGCTCTCGCTGCCGGGCAGCGCACCGGCCGACGGCCCGGCCGGGCCCGGGGAACCGGCGCAGGTCGGCTGGTGAGCGGGCGTCAACCCGGCACCCCGCCCTGTCCCCCGGATGGGTGCAGCCATTCACCCGGGCTCTCGCCTAGCGTTCATTCATGATCAACCACCCGGTCGGACGACCCGCGCAGCCGGGTCCGGACGCCGCCCCGCCCCCGCCCGCGGCCGACCCCCGGCCCACCGCCCCGCGCGCCGCGGGCCCCGGCGGCGCGGTCCGGGCCGGCGGCGCCGTACCGACGGCGGTGGCTCCCCGTCCGGCCCGGATCCTGGTCCTGCTGGCCGCGTTCGTCTGCGCGGCCTGCGGCCTGGTGTACGAACTCGAACTGGTCGCCCTCGGCGGCTACCTGCTGGGCGACTCGGTCACCCAGACCTCCGTGGTGCTGTCGGTGATGGTGTTCGCCATGGGCGTCGGCTCGCTGCTCGCCAAGGGCCTCACCCGCCGCCCGGCCACCTCCTTCGCGCTGGTCGAGTACGCGCTGTCGCTGGTCGGCGGCCTGTCCGCGCTCGCCCTGTACTGCGGCTGGGCCTGGCTGCACCAGCCGCGCGCCACCCTGGTGGCGCTGATCGCCGCCACCGTGCTGATCGGCCTGCTGATCGGCGCCGAGATCCCGCTGCTGATGACGCTGATCCAGCGGATCCGGCAGGAGCACGCCGGCCGCGCCGTCGCCGACCTGTTCGCCGCCGACTACGTGGGCGCGCTGATCGGCGGCCTGGCCTTCCCGTTCGTCCTGCTGCCCGCCCTAGGCCAGACCGCCGGGGCGCTGCTGACCGGCGCGGTGAACGCGGTGGCGGGCGCCGCCGTGGTGCTCTGGCTGTTCCGGACCGAGCCCGCCCCGCGCACCCGGCTGCTGCTGTGGACCGGCTGCGGCCTGGTGCTGGCCCTGCTCGCGCTGGCCGCCGCCTGCACCGGCGCGATCGAACGGGCCGCCCGGCACGCGCTGTACGGCGGCCCGATCCGGTTCGCCACCCAGAGCCGCTACCAGGAGATCGTGCTGGCCGGCGGCGCGGACGAGGCCCCCCGGGTGCCCGCGCAGCGCGGCGCGCCGCCGCTGGAGCTGTTCCTGGACGGCCGGCTGGCGGTCTGCGGCCCCGACGAGTACCGCGACCACGAGGCGCTGGTGCGCCCCGCGCTGGCCGCCGGGCCGAGCGGCCGGGTGCTGGTGCTGGGCGGCGACGGCCTGGCGCTGCGCGAAGTGCTGCTGCACCCGGCGGTGCGCAGCGTGCTGGTGGTGGAGCGGGACCCGGAGCTGTCCGGGCTGGCCCGCCGGGACGCCGCGTTCGCCGCGCTCACCGGGAACGCCTTCGACGACCCGCGGGTGCGGCTGGTCCAGGCCGAGCCGATGGGCTGGCTGCGCGGGTCCGCCGAGCGGTTCGACGTGATCGTCTCGGACCTGGACGGCGCCGTCTCGGGCGGCAAGTACCGCTCGCTGGAGTTCTTCGGCCTGGCCGCCGGACGGCTGGCCCCCGAGGGCCGGCTGGCGGTCCGCGGCGGGGCGCCGGACGCCCCGGGCGGCGGGCTGTGGGCGGACGAGTCCGGGCTGGCCGCCGCGGGCCTGTCGGCCGTCGCGTACCGGGCGGGCGGGCCGTCCGGCGAGGACTGCGGGGAGCCGGGCCCGGCCTCGGCCTTCCTGCTGGCCGCCCGCACCGCCCCCGCGCTGGGCCTGTCCCCGGACGTTCCGGCCCCGCGCTCGCTGACGGTGCCCGCGCTGCGGGCCGCCGAGGCCCGGCTGGCCGCCGGCCGGCCCTCCCCGCTGCCGCCGCCGCACACCCTGCTGGGGCCGTGAACCGGCCTCCGCCACCGGGCAGTTCGGGCCGTGCGCGGGGCCGCCGGGGCGGCCGGGCCCGGTGCGCGCTGCGCCCATTGGCGGGTTGGTCGGCCCGGCTTCGCGTGGAGGGCTCGGCACGGCGGCGGGCGGTCGGTAGGCTCGCCGGTATGGAGCATGAGGTTGTCGTCCCGGTGCCCGCCGAGGTGGTCCGGGAGGCGCTGCTGGACCGTGAGCTGCTGGCCCGCTGCGTGCCGGGGCTGAGCGCGGTCGCGTCGGCGTCCGCCCCGGGGGGGGCCGACAGCCGGCTCAGGATCCGGGTCGCCGGGTCCACCATCACCTTCGCCGGCCGGCTGACCGTGGGCGACTGGCAGGACGGCGCGCTCGCCGTGCGGCTGAGCGGCGAGGAGATCCGCGGCGCGGCCCCGGTGGCCGCCGGCCTGCGGATCACCCTGGCCGAGCGCACCGGCGAGACCGCGATCCGGTTCGCCACCGAGCTGACCGCCGCGGGCCGGCTGGCCGGTTTCGAGGCCGAGGCGCTGGAGGCGACCGGCCGCCGGCTGATCGACCGGGCGGTGGCGGCGCTGGTCGCCGAGGTGTCCGAGCCCGCCGACCGGGACGGCGAGGAGGCGGACGACGACCCGGCCGACGGCGCGACGGTGGTCTTCCTGGACGAGCGCGAGCGCGGCCAGGACCTCGACGACGACCTCTCCGACCTGATCTCCTTCGACGACGCGGACGACCTGCCCACCCCGGTGCCCGCCGCCCCGCGCCCGGAGCCCGGCTACGACCAGGAGGGCGCCCCGGTGCGGCGCAGCATCGTCGGCCGCTCCGCGGAGGAGGTCGACCACGCCCCGCCGCACGGCCGGTACGCGCCCGCCCCGCCGGCCCACAGCGCCCGGGCCCGGGCGGCCTCCCGCTGGGGCGGCTCGGAGCCGACGCTGCTGCCCGGCGCGCACGGCGAGCGCAGCGCGCTGCCGTGGATGATCGGCGGCGGGGTGGCGCTGATCGGCGGCGCGGTGGTGCTGGTCCGGGCCCTGCGGCGGCGCTGAGCCCGTCGGCGGCCCCCTAAACTGGCTGTCCATGAGCAACGACCGGGACGCCCTGCTGGCGCAGATCAAGGACAAGGCCGTCGTGCACGGCAAGGTCACCCTCTCCTCCGGCCTGGAGGCCGACTACTACGTCGACCTGCGCCGGATCACGCTGGACGCCGAGGCGGCGCCGCTGGTCGGCAAGGTGATGCTGGACGCGGCCGCGGACCTGGAGTTCGACGCGGTGGGCGGCCTGACCCTGGGCGCCGACCCGGTGGCCGCGGCGATGCTGCACGCGGCGGCGGCCCGCGGCCGCAAGCTGGACGCCTTCGTGGTCCGCAAGGCGGGCAAGGCGCACGGCCTGCAGCGCCGGATCGAGGGCCCGGACGTGAAGGGCCGCCGGGTGCTGGCGGTGGAGGACACCTCGACCACCGGCGGCTCGGTGCTGACCGCCGTGGAGGCGCTGCGCGAGGCGGGCGCCGAGGTGGTCGGCGTCGCGGTGATCGTGGAGCGCGGCGCGGCCCCGGCGATCGCCGAGGCGGGCCTGCCGTACGTCACCGCGTACACCCTGGACGACCTGGGGCTCTGAGCCTCCGGCCGGCCGGCCCGCGTTCCACGTGGAACAACGGCGAGGGCCCCGACCACCGGGTGGTGGTCGGGGCCCTCGCCGTTGCCGGGCCGGGGCCGCGGCTCAGTGCTTGCGGTGGCGGCCGCTGGAGACCGGCTCGCCCTGCTGCGCGGCGGCGGTGCCGCCCTCGGCCGCGGCGGCCTTCTTCTTCTTCCGATCGCGGATCACCTCGACGAAGATCGGCGAGACCGAGATCAGGATGATCAGCGCCATCGCGGGCAGCAGGTACTTGTCGATCACCGGGGCGAGCTGGTCGCCGGTGAAGTAGCCGATCAGCAGCATGGTCTCGGTCCACAGCACCGCGCCCACGACGTTCCAGACGAAGAAGGTCTTGGCGGGCATCTGCAGGGTGCCGGCGACCGGGTTCAGGAAGGTCCGCACGATCGGGATGAAGCGGGCCATCACCACGGCCTTGGCCGGGCCGAACTTCTCGAAGTACTCCTCCGCCTTGCCCACGTACTCGGGCCGGAAGATCTTCGAGTTCGGCTTGTCGAACATCTTCGGGCCGACCTTGCGGCCGAGCAGGTGCCCGAGTTGCGCCCCGACGATCGCGCACAGCGGTGCGCCGATCAGCAGGACGGCGATGTTCATCTGGGCCCCGGGGCCGAGCACCTTCTCGGCGGCACCGGAGGCGGCGACGCCGGCCAGGATCAGCAGCGAGTCACCGGGGAAGAAGAACCCGACCAGCAGGCCGGTCTCGGCGAAGATGATCGCCAGGATCCCGATGGCGCCGACGGAGGCGACGAGCTGTTTGGCGTCAAGGACATTGACGGCGAGCTGGATGTGTTCCACGCGCGCAGGATAGCCCGTACTGCTTTGCGAAGCCTTAACCGGCGGCGCGCGGGGGTTCCACCGGTCGGCCGTCCCAAGTGGCGGGCCGCTGGGTGTGTCCGGAGGGGGAGTCTGGGAGGATGGCCGAGGTGTCCGGCCCGCGGTCGAGCTGCCACCCTCTATCGCTCGTACCGCATCGATGTCGTGAACCACAGGCGTATCGAGCCTTCGGACAGCGTCGTCCGATCGCCCCACACCGACAGGAGCGGATTCGCATGCCCATCGCAACTCCCGAGGCCTACAACGAGATGCTCGACCGGGCCAAGGCGGGCAAGTTCGCCTACCCGGCCATCAACGTCACCTCGACGCAGACCCTGCACGCCGCCCTGCGCGGCTTCGCCGAGGCCGAGAGCGACGGCATCATCCAGATCTCCACCGGTGGTGCGGAGTTCCTGGGTGGCCAGTACAACAAGGACATGGTGACCGGCGCCGTCGCGCTGGCCGAGTTCGCGCACATCGTCGCGGCCAAGTACGACATCACCGTGGCCCTGCACACCGACCACTGCCCGAAGGACAAGCTGGACGGCTACGTCCGCCCGCTGCTGGCGATCTCCGCCGAGCGCGTGGCCCGCGGCGAGAACCCGCTGTTCCAGTCGCACATGTGGGACGGCTCGGCCGAGACCCTGGCCGACAACCTGGCCATCGGCCAGGAGCTGCTGGCCCAGGCCGCCGCCGCCCGGATCATCCTCGAGGTCGAGATCACCCCGACCGGCGGCGAGGAGGACGGCGTCACCCACGAGATCAACGACGAGCTGTACACCACCGTCGCCGACGCGGTGCGCACCGCCGAGGCCCTCGGCCTGGGCGAGAAGGGCCGCTACCTGCTGGCCGCCTCGTTCGGCAACGTGCACGGCGTCTACAAGCCGGGTAACGTCGTGCTCCGCCCGGAGCTGCTCGCCGACCTGCAGGCCGAGATCGGCAAGCAGTACGGCAAGCAGGACCCGTTCGACTTCGTCTTCCACGGCGGCTCCGGCTCCACCGAGCAGGAGATCCTGACCGCGCTGGAGAACGGCGTCGTCAAGATGAACCTCGACACCGACACCCAGTACGCCTTCACCCGCCCCGTCGTGGACCACGTGTTCCGCAACTACGACGGCGTGCTGAAGGTCGACGGCGAGGTCGGCAAGAAGAGCACCTACGACCCGCGCACCTGGGGCAAGCTGGCCGAGGCCGGCATGGCCCACCGCGTCACCGAGGCCGCGCAGCAGCTGCGCTCGGCCGGCAAGCGCATGAAGTAAGGCGCCCGCGCGCCCGCCGCCGGAGCCCCCGCGTCCCCGCCCCGGGACGCGGGGGCTCCGCCGTTCCCGGGCCCGGACCGCCCCACCGCCGCCCGCCCCCGGAGCGGAAGTTCCGGTCGGACCCGGTCGGACCGGCCGGGGCGGGTGGCAGACTGGCACACCATGGAGATGCACAAGAACCTGCTCGACGGCCCCGAGCCGACCCTCCTGCCCGAGGAGGAGCAGCCCTACCGGATGCTCGCCGAGGAGTCCGCCTCGCCGACCCAGGTCGCCGCCGAGTACCCGGCGTTCTGCCTGGCCTGGGCGATGCTCGCGGACGACGCCTTCGCCGCCGGCCGGACGGTGGAGTCCTACGCCTACGCCCGCACCGGCTACCACCGCGGCCTGGACGCGCTGCGCCGCAGCGGCTGGCGCGGACACGGCCCCGTCCCGTGGGAGCACCGCGGCAACCGCGGCTTCCTGCGCTGCCTGGCGGCGCTCGCCCGGGCCGCCGGGGCGATCAAGGAGACCGAGGAGGAGGCCCGCTGCTGGCAGTTCCTGAAGGACAGCAGCGCCGAGGCGTACACCGTGCTCAAGCAGGAGCACTGAGCGACGGCCCCGTGCCGACCGGACGGGCCGCCCCCCACCAGGGGGGCGGCCCGTTCCCATGAGCGGGCCGTTCCGTGGGCGGGCCGTTCCGTGGGCGGGCCGTTCCGTGGGCGGGCCGTTCCGTGGGCGGGCCAAGGAACGATCGGGCAGGCCTCGGCGGACGTTCGGGCAGGCCCCGGCTGCCCGGACGACCGGACCGGGGGCCGGCCCGGAACCAAACGGGGCCATACCGCGTATGTTCTCGATGCGGCCCGCTCCCGGGTGGACCGTCCACACTGTCACCGCCCCGGGGGGAACCAGATGCGCGCAGCCCGCAGGAGCATCCGCCGTCGGCGTGCCCGCCGCCGGGCGGTCCTCGCCGTGGGCTGCGTCCTGGCCTTCGGGGTGCTGGGCACCGCCGGATACGTCGCCCTGCGGCCCGCCGTCGCCGGGCGGGCCGACGACGCGTCCCTGCAGGCCCGTCCCGTCACCCCGCCGCTGACCGACTCCCCCTCCCCCACGCCGTCCCCGACACCGTCCCCGACGCCTCCGCCGAGCGCGTCGCCACCCGCCTCCAGCGCGCCGCCGCAGATCGTCGGGCACGGCAGCGGCGACTTCACCATCGCCACCGCCTCCGGCGGCCGGGTCGGCAGCGGCGCGACCCTGCGCCGCTACCGGGTGGAGGTGGAGGACGGCATCGGCATCGACCCGAACGGCGCCGCGGCCGCCGTCCAGGCCGTGCTCGCCGACCCGCGCAGCTGGACCACCGACAAGCGCGACAGCTTCCAGCTGGTCTCCTCCGGCAGCTACGACTTCACCGTCAAGATCGCCTCACCCGACACCGCGGACGCCATCTGCGCGACCGGCGGCCTCGACACCCGCGGCGAGGTGAACTGCGACGTCGGCAAGCAGGTGGTGGTCAACTCCAAGCGCTGGCTGACCGGTTCACCCGAGTTCGACGGCCCGCTGGCCGACTACCGGGCCCTGATCATCAACCACGAGGTCGGCCACCGGATCGGCCACGGCCACGAGACCTGCCCCGGCAAGGGCAAGCCCGCCCCCGCGATGATGCAGCAGATCTACGGCCTCAAGGGCTGCACCGCCAACGCCTGGCCCTACGACGCCGACGGCAGCTACCTGAGCGGCCCGTCCGTCCCCTGACCGGCCGTCCTCCGGCTTGTCCGCCCGCCGAGAACCGTCCGCCCGCTCCCGCACCCGCCAGGCCCCGAGCCTGGTCGGCAGCCCCAGCTCCCGCTCCCCCGGGCCCAGCACCACCCTCCGGAGCGCCCCGGTCTGCCCGGCCAACGCCGCGCGAACTGCCGAAGCATCATGCGCGCCAAGGGAGTTCGTCACAGCCGGTGGTCCTGTCCCGCGCCCCGCCCGGCACGGCCCCGGACCGAGAGGCCGAGAGGCCGAGAGGCCGACGGTTCTCAGAGCTGGTGCAGATCGACCGCGAGCAGACCGTCGTCGAGGGCGGCCAGCAGGGCCCCGCTGTGGAAGTCGAGGGCGCGGGCGGGTGACCCCAGGCGGAGGTCGAGCGGGCCACCCGGATGCTCGGGGCGGCGGACCCGGACCAGGCCGTCGGCCCAGGCGGCGGCCAGCAGCAGGCCGTCGGGGCCGGTGGCGAGGGCGACGGCGGTCACGGGGGCGGGGCGGCGGTCGACGGGGGCGGCCATCGGCTCCTCGCCGGGCCCCCAGAGCCGGACGGTGCCGTCGTAGCCGCCACCGGCCAGCAGCGGCACCCCCTCCGGGCCGAGGGCGAGGGCCGCGAGGGCGGTGACCGGGCCGGTGTGCAGCGAGGCGCTGTGGACCTCGCCCGCCCCGTACCAGTGGACCGCGCCGACCGCGTCGCCGAGGGCCGGCGCGTCCTCGGCGAGGGCGGTGGCGGCCACCGCGGTGGGCACGGCGGCGGCCGCGCCCAGCCGGGCGAGCGCCTCGTCCAGGGCGTACGGTTCGAGGCCGGGCGCCGGGTGGACGGGGGCGAGGAGTTCGGTGCCGCCCCAGGTGTCGAGCAGGACCAGGGTGCCGCCCGCCGTGACGGTGAGCGCCTGGAGCGGCCGGGGTTCGGCCACCGGGACCAGGCCGACCACGGCACCGGTGGCGGCGGAGTACCGGCGGACGGTGCCGTTGCGGTCGGCGACCAGCCACTCGTCGCCCCGGGTGGTGCCGATGGCCGCGCCCGGCTCCCAGCGGGCCCAGCGGGCCGACCAGGGGGCGGGCACGGTGGCGAGCCGGGCGGCGGCGTCGGGGGCGGTGGTGAGCAACCGGGCCCGCAGGGTGTGGGCCCGGCCCGCGACGTCGGGGAGGTCGATCAGGGCCGGTCCGGCGGCGTCCCACGCGGTGGCGACCGGGTCGGTGCGGCCGGTGAGCGCGGCGGTGACGGCGGCGGGCCGGGCGCGTACGTGCAGCAGCGGGTCGGCGGCGAGCGGGCCGAGGTCGCCGGCCCGGGCGGCGGCGATCCACAGGCCGGTGAGCACGTCCTCGTCGGCGGCGGGCAGGTCGAGCGTGCCGTCGCCGGTGCGCGGCACCCGGGCGAGCAGGCCGGCGGGGTCCGTCGGCCGCCCCGCCGGGAGGCCGACGGCCCGACCGGGGCTGGGATAGCCGGCCGGATCGTGGCCCGCGCGGGCGCACCAGGCGTCGAAGCGTTCGCGGTCGGTCCAGCGCGGGTCATCCAGGTCGAGGACGGCCGGCTCGGCGACGCCGGCGAACGACACCTCCGCGCCGCCGTCCACCACCAGCCGGAAGTGCGGCAGTCCGAGCAGCGGGTCGAGGAGTTCGGCGGCCAGCCGGGCCGGGTCCGGGGCCAGGTCCAGCTCGGGCACGCAGATGACGGTCCGTCGGCCGTCCTCGTCGAGGGCGGCGCACAGTTCCTCGGGGGTGCGGGCGACGTAGCCGAGCTGGCTGCCGAGCAGCCAGAGCGCGCCGCGCACGTCGAGGCCCTCGGCCGGCAGCGCGGCGTGCACCCGCCGCCCGGGCGGGGTGTCCGGGGCGGTGCCGAGCGCCAGCAGCCAGGCCAGCAGGTGGCTCTTGCCGGCCCCCGGGCCGCCGGTGATCCGGCACAGGCGCGGCGCGCGCGGGTCGTCCAGCCAGCCGAGCAGCGCCGTTCCGGCCATCCGGCGTCCGGCGTTCAGCGCCGGTGCTCGACCGTCCGTACTCATGCCCTGCCCCCGTTTCCGAACGACTGCCCGCCGAGAGCGTACCCAGCCGGTAACGGTCACCGGCCGGGAGTTGACCGGCTCTCACATATCAACTGATAGTCGTACGAGCAGAATTCGGGGGAAGGATATTCGACATGGGCGTGGTACTGCCCGACGAACTCGCCTGGGTGCTCGACCTGATCGGCATCAACTGGCCCAACGTCGACGAGGACGAGTACCGCGAGATGGCGGACGAACTCCGCGACCTCGCCACCTCCCTGGCCTCCGACGGCCGACAGATCGAAGGCGCGGCCCAGGAGTTCCTCGGCATCACCGAGGGCGCCGGCGCCGAGGCGTTCCAGGCCCACTGGGACAAGGTCATCGGCACCCACATGCCCCAGGTCGGCCGGGCGATCGAACTGTTCGCCACCGGCCTGGACGGCGCGGCCCTGGTGATCACCGGCGCGAAGATCGCCGCCGTGGTCCAACTCGGCATCCTGGCCGCCGAGGTGATCGCCGCCCAGGCCGCCGCCCCGTTCACCTTCGGCCTGTCCGAGGCCGGCGCGCTCGGCGCCACCCAGGCCACCCGCGTCATCGTCCGGCGCCTGCTCAAGGAGGCCGAGCAGCAGCTGCTCTCCGAACTGCTCTCCCTCGTCGAAGGCCCGGTCTTCGCCGCCCTCGGCAGCATCGCCCAGGACCTCGTCGTCCAACTCGCCCGCAACGCCCTCGGCGCCCAGCAGGGCATCAACTGGGGCGAGGCCGCCAACGCCGGCAAGTCCGGCTTCAAGGACGGCGTCCAACAGTCCGTCGACCAGGTCAAGGGCTACGCGGACGACCCGCTCGGCGCGGCGAAGCAGTTCGGCGAGAACACCCTCATGGGTGCCGCCCAGAACGCCGGCCGACCGGACCGAGCCCCCTCCCACACCCCGAGCACCCACCGGAGCGGGCGATGAGCGACACCGTCAAGCACGACTTCGACGCCGCCGAGACCCTGTCCCGCCAGTTCGACGCGCACTTCACCACCATGAAGGACCACCACGCCCGCACCACCCGGGCCAGGACCCGGGCGGTCAGCGGGCGCGGCGGCGACAAGCTGGGCCAGATCGTCTCCGACATGGCGGACCGAGCCCTCGGCGCGATCGAGACCGCGCTCGACAGCCTGGCCGACCACGCCAAGGACGTCTCCAAGGGCCTCAAGAAGATGAACGAGAACCACCAGGCCCTGGAGAAGAAGCTCGCCGACGACTACAAGAAGATCATCAGCGGCCACGACACCACCCCGGTGTACCTCCTCGACCACAAGGGCGACCTGCACCGCCTGCACGCCGACGGCTCCAAGACCCGGGTCGACAAGGACACCAAGGACGACAGCGGCATCAAGGACTTCATCCCGAACGGCAACCACCCGCGGTTCAAGGTGGACCCGAAGAGCGTCCCGCCGGTCGGCTCGCCCGCGGTGAACTCCCGCAAGGTCCGCACCGGCGGCTCCGAACTGGCCCGGGCCACCGAACGGGCCCGGCAGGCCCAGGGCGACTACGGCACCCCCGTCTCCACGCGGGCCCCTGTGGACAAGGCCCGGAGCAACTACGCCTCGCTCCACTACCAGGACGGCGAACGGAACTTCATCCTGGTCGCCCGCAGCGACTTCATGAAGGCGCACTCCGAGCAACGGATCGCCGCTCCGATCCTGGACCAGCTCCAAGGCCCCAACATCCGCTCCCTGTACACCGAGAGAGCCCCCTGCAACGCGAAGGGCTCCAACTGCGGCGCCTGGATCCACACGACGTTCCCGGGCCTCACGGACGTCAGTCACAGCTTCGACTACAGCGACGACCACACCGACCACACGAACTACCTGGCCCGCCTCAAGCAGCGCCGACGCCAGCTCCACCCATGACGCCCTGGCCCCGGGGCACCCGAGTTAGGGTGGCCACATGACCTCCGCCGTGCCCCTGCCTCCGGTTCGACCCGTCACCCGCGCCGAACTGGAGCAGGTCTACGGCGCCGACGGGCTCCGCCGCGTCCCCGAGGCCGAGCTGCCCGCCGTCATCACCGACCCGGCCGCCCGCGCCTTCCTCAGCGGGATCGGCCTGATCGACGCGCCCAGCGCGATCGTCTACCCCGTGGAGCCGCTGCTCGTCGGCCTGCCCGAGGCGTGCGCGCCGGAGAGCCCCGCCCAGCACTGGCCCGGCCTGCCGGACGACGGCGCCGCCATGGTGGTGATCGGCTCCTCCATCGCGGGCACCTTCGCCCTCGACGGCGCCACCGGCGAGGTGTACGCCCTCGGCGCGCACCAGCCGCCGACCGTCGACGGCCGCCCCGCCCACCGCAGCCTGCACTCCCTGGCCCGCTGCCAACTCTCCTTCGGCGGACGGGAGATGTGGACGGCCGTCGCCCGGCTGGACCCGGAGGACATCGACTGGTGCCGGGCCCACCTGCCGGAATTCGCCGAGCTGTACCCCGCCGCCCTCGACGAGGACGGGTACGAGGAGGACCCCGACCTCGAACTGCCGAGCGACGACGAGGTCTTCGACGAACTGTCCGCCAAACTGCGCGCGGTCGAACCCGGCCTGCTCGACCAGCCGGTCTGGCAGAACATCCTGCACGAATTCCGCTACGGCTACTGAACCGAAACGACGGAGCCATGACCACCGACCTCACCCAGCGCCTGCTCGACCGCTTCGGCCCGTCCGGCCTGCGTCGCCCCGCACCCGCCGAGTTCGCCGGCACTGCCGCGCCGGCGGAGGCGGTCGCGCTGCTGGCCTCCGCCGGGGTGCCGCTGCAGGTGGGGCCGTACTTCAGTGCTGCCCGTGAGGACGAGCCGCTGCGGCTCGCCGACTGGGCCCGCGGCGTGGGCCTCGCGGTGGACGACCGGCCGGAGGCGGGGTGGGCGCGGCTCGGCAACGACCGGGGCGCGGAGCTGTGCCTGGACGGGCAGGGCCGGGTCTGGGCGGTGTACGTGACCTTCCAGGGGCCGTCGGTGCCGGTGAACGGCGGCCTGGCGGCGTTCCTCGACAACCTGTGCGAACTGGACGACAACCTGCGGGCGTTGGGCGCGGCCGGGAACCCGGACGAGGTCTTCCGGCTGTTCTCGGCGGCGGAGAGCCGGATGCGCGGCACCGACCTGCGCGCGTTCGAGAGCGACGAGCAGTGGTGGCCGCGGGTGCTGGAGGACGTCCGGCACACCCGGGGCGTGCCCGGGTACGCGGCGTTCAAGGTGCGCGGCCGGGACGGCGAGCCGCAGATCGTCACCGCCGACGGCTCGCTCGCCCTGCACGCCGAGGAGGCGCTGTGGCACCGGCTCTCGGCCGCCGGCCTTGCCCCGGAGGACGTGCTGGAGGTCTACACCGAGCTGCAGGCCTGCTTCATGCCGGGCCACTACTGCAGCGTGTGGATGGCCCGGACCTTCCCGGCCGCCGAGTTCAGCCACAGTTACGACTACGGTGACACGGCGGCCGAACGCGAGGCGGGCGTCCGCGAGTTGGCCGCCGCGCTCACCGAGGGGAAGTAGCGCTCAGCCCAGCACCGGCAGGTACGCGGAGAGGTCGCTGCGCTCGCCGCTCGCGCTGAGCGCGACGTCCAGCACCGAGGCCCAGGGCACCCGCCCGGTGGCGAGCCGGATCCAGGTCAGCGGGTCGGTCTCGACCACGTTGGGCGGAGTGCCCCGGGTGTGCCGGGGGCCCTCGACGGCCTGCACCACCGCGTACGGCGGGATGCGCAACTCGACTGCGCCACCCGGAACTTGGACGGCGAAGGCGTCGGCGAGCAGCCGGGCGGTGGAGGCCAGCGCGAAGCGGTCGTGCGGGAAGGCGTCGAGGCCCAGCGCGTCGGCCAGGTCGTCGGCGTGCACCACCGTCTCGACCAGCCGGGTGACCAGGAAGTCCGCCAGCGGCATCGGGCCGAACCGCATCGGGATGATCCGGCCGGGCTCCCGGCCCTCGTCGCTGTCCAGGGCCTTCCACAACTCGCCGATCTGCCGGTCGAGTTCGCCGGACACCTGGGCGGCGTCCCCGGCGAACTGCTCGGCCACCAGCTCGACCGCGGTGGCGTCGATGGTGGCGGCCGCGGTGCGGGTCTGCGACGCCCAGTACAGCGGGGTGATCGGGGCCTGCGGCGGCAGCGGGTCGTGCAGGTGCAGCGGCACCCAGCTGGCCACCATGCCGAGGTGGGCGACGAGTTCGCGCACCCGCCACTCCCCCAGCCGGGTGGGGCGGGCGAGCCGCTCGTCGTCCAGTTCCCGGACGGCGGCGGCGATCGCGTCGAGCTGCCCGGTGAGCGCGGCGCGCACCTTCACCGGGTCGTAGGTTCGGGGCTTCACGGTGGGCATGCCCGCAGCGTACAAAACCCCGCGGGGCGGGCGGACCGAATCATCCGGTCCGGCCGCCCGCCGGTGACACCGAGCACCGCGTCACAGACGCCGGGTGCGCGGCGACGGCACGGCCGGTTCGGCCGGTTGCTCCGCCGCCCCGCCCCTCGGACTTCCGGCTGGTGAATCACCCCGGACGGCGGGGAACGGCCCTGGACAAAAGGACACCTTTTTCCAGCGACGTCACCGGTTCCGAAATCAGCCGGACCGGCAAACACGCTGGTCAAGCCGGTTGCAGGCGGCGACAACTCGCCGACTGGAAAGGTCGAAACCCCCTGCGGACAGAACCGCCGCGATATTGCGGCATCGACCGTTCGCCCTAGAAGGATACGCTGACGCCGGATCAACGAGCTCTTTCCGAAGCCTGATCTCCCACCCGCGCCGCCATCGGCGGACCGCGTCGGCCGAGACCGAAACCGAGCACACGACAAGGGGGACGGAACTACATGTCAGACGACTGGAGAGCACTGCTGAACGCGGGCCCGCTCGCGGTCCTGCGCGCATTCGAGAACTGCACCGCCGACGAACTCGACCGGCTGGCCCAGGACTACGCGTTCCGCGGCGAACTCGCCGAAAGCTGCCGGCTGTTGGCCGGCCGGGCGTACGAGGACAGCGACCGCCAGGCGCTGGAGGAACTGCACGCCGTCCTCGCCCGCGTCTACGACCGCGATTTCTCCGCGGCCCCCGTCGTCGGGGTCGACCACGAATGGCAACCCCTGCTGCGCGACGTGGCGGCCCTGCTGGAGCGGGCGATGCTCGACGACCAGCTGCGGCGGATACCGGAGGAGAGCGTTTCCGGCTACCCGGTCACCGGTGTCGAGTACGTGCGCTGGCTCAAGACCATGGTGAGCGAGCACCCGGCCGGCTGGCACCCGCTGTACCACGAGTTCCTGCCCGAGCACGGCGGACGGGAGGAACTGCGCCTGCTGCTCGCGCAGGAGACCAACCTCGACCCCCGCTTCGACGACATCCTCGCCGTCATGCAGATCGGTCGGCACGGCGGCGAGAAGATGGAGATCGCCGCCAACTACTGGGACGAGATGGGCAACGGAGATCCCGCCCGGGTCCACACCCTGTTGTTCGCCCGAGCACTGGCCGCGATCGGTGTCGACAGGGAGTACATCACGCGCACCTTCCTCCCGGAAGCCGGTGTCTCGGGCAACCTGTCGGCCTGCCTCGCCCTGTCCCGCCGTCACTACTACAAGGCCGTCGGGTACTTCGGCGTCACCGAGTACCTGGCCCCGCGCCGCTTCCGCTGCGTGGTGGACAGTTGGCGGCGCGCGGGACTCGACGAGGTCGGCATCGTCTACCACGACCTGCACATCGGCGTGGACGCCGGGCACGCCGCCGGCTGGTTCAAGAACGTGGTCGGGCCGCTGGTCGAAGCCGACCCACAGGTGGGCCGCGAGATCGCACTCGGTGCGGCGATGCGGCTGAACACCTCCCAGGACTACCTCGACGCGCTACTGACCCGGATGCGCGCCGGTTCGGCGCTGGCGGCCGCCTGAGCGACGGACGCGCCGGTCGTCCCCACCCGCACCCGTCGGCTCCGCCACGCGCCTCCACGCACCTGGTGCCGGGGAACGGCTGCCCCGTCACCGGCCCGGAGCGCACCGCTCCGGACACCGGCGGGCGGCCGGACCGAATCATCCGGTCCGACCGCCCGCGGGGTGACGGTGCGTCAGGCGAGCAGCGCCTCGATGACGCCGGTGTGGGCGTCGCGCAGCTCGGCCAGGGTGACGGTGAACTGGCCCTGGACCTCCAGCGCCTCGCCGTCCACCACGCCGATCCGGGTGGCGGGCAGGCCGCGGGCGCCGCACATGTCGTTGAACCGGAGCTCCTCGCTGCGCGGGACGGCCACCACGGCGCGACCGGCGGACTCGGAGAACAGGAACACGAACGGGTCGAGGTCCTCGGGGACGACGATCCGGGCGCCCTTGCCGCCCTTGAGGCAGCTCTCCACCAGGGCCTGCGCGAGGCCGCCGTCGGAGAGGTCGTGCGCGGCGTCGACCATGCCGTCGCGGGAGGCGGCGATCAGGATCTCGCCGAGCAGCCGCTCGCGCTCCAGGTCGACCTTGGGCGGCAGGCCGCCGAGGTGGTTGTGCACGACCTGCGACCAGGCGGAACCGCCCAGTTCGTCGGCGGTGTCGCCGAGCAGGTAGAGCAGCTGGCCCTCCTCGGCGAAGCCGACCGGGGTGCGCCGGGTGACGTCGTCGATGACGCCGAGCACCGCGACCACGGGGGTCGGGTGGATGGCGACGTCGCCGGTCTGGTTGTACAGCGAGACGTTGCCGCCGGTGACCGGGGTGCCGAGCACCTGGCAGGCGTCGGCCAGGCCGCGGGTGGCCTCGGCGAACTGCCACATCACGTCCGGGTCCTCGGGGGAGCCGAAGTTGAGGCAGTCGGAGACCGCGAGCGGCTTGGCGCCGCCGGCCGCGACGTTCCGGTACGCCTCGGCGAGGGCCAGCTGGGCGCCGGTGTACGGGTCCAGCTTGGCGTAGCGGCCGTTGCCGTCGGTGGCGACCGAGACGCCGAGGTTGGTCTCCTCGTCGATCCGGATCATGCCGGAGTCCTCGGGGGTGGCGAGCACCGTGTTGCCCAGCACGTAGCGGTCGTACTGGTCGGTGATCCACGCCTTGGACGCCTGGTTCGGCGAGCCGGCGACCTTGAGCAGCGCGTCCTTCAGCTCGGCGCCGTTCGCCGGGCGGGCCAGCCGCTCGGCGGTCGGGGCGTCGGCCTGCAGGGCGTCCTGCCAGGACGGGCGGGCGAACGGGCGGTGGTACGTCGGGCCCTCGTGGGCGACGGTGCGCGGCGGCACGTCGACCACCAGCTCACCGTGCCAGAAGATCTCCAGCCGCTCGCCGTCGGTCACCTCGCCGATGACGGTGGCGATGACGTCCCACTTCTCGCAGATCTCCAGGAAGCGGTCGACCTTGCCGGGCTCGACGATCGCGCACATGCGCTCCTGCGACTCGCTCATGAGGATCTCCTCAGGAGAGAGCGTGTGGTCGCGCAGCGGGACGGTGTCCAGCTCGATCCGCATGCCGCCGGTGCCGGCGCTCGCGAGTTCGCTGGTCGCGCAGGACAGGCCGGCGCCGCCGAGGTCCTGGATGCCCGCGACGAGGTCTTCCTTGAAGATCTCCAGGGTGCACTCGATCAGGAGCTTCTCCTGGAACGGGTCGCCGACCTGGACGGCGGGGCGCTTGGCCGGGCCGGTCGCGTCGAAGGTCTCCGAGGCGAGCACCGAGACGCCGCCGATGCCGTCGCCGCCGGTGCGGGCTCCGTACAGGATGACCTTGTTGCCGGGGCCGGAGGCCTGCGCGAGGTGGATGTCCTCGTGCTTCATCACGCCCACGCAGAGCGCGTTGACCAGCGGGTTGCCCTGGTAGCAGGAGTCGAAGACGACCTCGCCGCCGATGTTCGGCAGGCCCAGGCAGTTGCCGTAGCCGCCGATGCCCGCGACGATCCCGGGCAGCACCCGCCGGGTGTCCGGGTGGTCGGCCGCGCCGAAGCGCAGCGGGTCCATCACGGCGACCGGGCGGGCGCCCATCGCCAGGATGTCGCGCACGATGCCGCCGATGCCGGTGGCCGCGCCCTGGTAGGGCTCGATGTACGACGGGTGGTTGTGCGACTCGACCTTGAAGGTGACCGCGTAGCCCTGGCCGACGTCGACGACGCCGGCGTTCTCGCCGATGCCGACGAGCATCGCGTCGTTCTCCGGGGCCTTCTCGCCGAACTGCTTGAGGTGGACCTTGGAGCTCTTGTACGAGCAGTGCTCCGACCACATCACCGAGTACATGGCGAGCTCGGCGCCGGTCGGGCGGCGCTCCAGGATCTCCCGGATCCGCGCGTACTCGTCCTCCTTGAGGCCGAGTTCGGCCCAGGGCTGGGCCGCGTCCGGGGTCTGCTCGGCGTTCTTGACGGTGTCGAGGCTCATCAGGCGTTCACCAGCTGCTTCAGGACGGAAGTGAAGAAGCCCAGGCCCTCGGTGGTCGGACCGGTGAGCGGCTCCACGGCGTGCTCCGGGTGCGGCATCAGGCCGACGACATTGCCGGCCGCGTTGGTGATGCCGGCGATGTCGCGGTACGAACCGTTCGGGTTCACCTCGAGGTAGCGGGCCACGATCCGGCCCTCGGCTTCCAGCTCGTCGAGGACGTGCTCGTCGGCCACGAACCGGCCCTCGCCGTTCTTCAGCGGAACGACGATTTCCTGGCCGGCCGAGTAATCCCGGGTCCAGGCGGTGGAGGCGTTCTCGATGCAGAGCTTCTGGTCGCGGCAGATGAAGTGCAGCGAGTCGTTCCGGGTGAGCGCGCCGGGCAGCAGGTGCGATTCGCACAGCACCTGGAAGCCGTTGCAGATACCGAGGACCGGCATTCCGAGCTTCGCCTGCTCGATGATGGTGTCCATCACCGGCGAGAAGCGGGAGATGGCACCGCAGCGCAGATAGTCGCCGTAGGAGAATCCGCCGGGCAGGACGACGGCGTCGACCTGGTGGAGATCCTTGTCACGGTGCCAGAGGGCGACCGGCTCGGCGCCGGCCAGGCGGACCGCGCGCTGGGCGTCGCGGTCGTCGAGGGAACCGGGGAAAGTGACGACGCCGACTCGGGTGGTCACTTGCCCTCCTCGCCCTCGACTCGGACGGTGAAGTCCTCGATCACGGTGTTGGCGAGGAAGGTCTCGGCGGCCTCGCGGATGCGGGCGAGCGCGGCGTCGTCGACCGGCCCTTCCAGCTCCAGCTCGAAACGCTTGCCCTGGCGGACGTCGGCGATCCCGGCGAACCCGAGACGCGGCAGTGCACGCTGCACCGCCTGGCCCTGGGGGTCGAGGATCTCCGGCTTGAGCATGACGTCGACTACGACGCGTGCCACTGGCACTCCCGGTGGTGATTGCGTGAAGGCGGGGGAACTCCAGACTACCTGGGTGGCGGGGGCGTCTTGCGGGCCACCAGCGGCAACGCGCGTAGACCCACACCCCTTACGCCCCAAGGGCCGCGGGCTCCCGCCCCCTACGGGACGCATCCGATTTCGCCGGTTTAATCCCGTCTCCGGCGGACGGGTATCGACCCGGGTATCCGCCTCCGGCGGAAGCACGTGAATATCCCGAAAAAAGGAATCCCCAACTCTACGATTTCACCGGTCCCCGGGTGCAGAATAGGGCGACCGGCAGCCGAACGCGCCGCATCTCGGCGTGGGCTCCCCTGCCCTCCGGCGGATGCCGCGATCCCGGCCCAGCGGACCGGCGGGGCATCCGAGACCCCCGACGGCCGAATTGCCCGAGAGGATTGACACCCATGGCTCAGCGTGTAGTCGTCACGCTCTCCGACGATCTGGACGGCGGCACCGCCGCGGAAACCGTTCACTTCGGCGTGGACGGGAAGTCGTACGAGATCGACCTGTCCGCCGACAACGCGGAAAAGCTCCGGGAGGCCCTCGCCCCGTTCGTCGCCGCCGGCCGCCGGCAGAGCCGCAGCGGAAAGTCCTTCCGCCGCACCGCGCTCACCCCCGACCCGGCCGCCGTCCGCGCCTGGGCCCAGTCCAACGGGCACGAGCTGCCCGCCCGCGGCCGCATCCCGAAGCACGTGTACGAGGCGTTCGCCGAGAGCAACTGACCGTCGCCACGGGCCCGTTCCGGGCCCGCCGGCCTTCCCCGGCCGCGCCGCCGGGGAAGGGTGGGGCGAGCAGGCCGATCGATGTTGTAGAGTAATTCTCGTCGCCGCAACCGGGGGAACCCGAACGGGGCGGCCGGTGCCCAGGCACCGTGCGGACGTGGCTCAGTTGGTAGAGCATCACCTTGCCAAGGTGAGGGTCGCGAGTTCGAATCTCGTCGTCCGCTCGCAGTCAGCGTGAACAGACTGGTGCAGTGCAGCAGTACAACTCCATATCCTGCGGACGTGGCTCAGTTGGTAGAGCATCACCTTGCCAAGGTGAGGGTCGCGAGTTCGAATCTCGTCGTCCGCTCCAGTTCCTAAGGCCCCCCTCCACCGAGGGGGGCCTTAGGCGTTCCCGCCCCGGTTTCCGCCGGCGGATCCCCTGCCCGTTCCCCTGCCCGTTCTCCCGCCTGTTCTCCCGTCCGGCCCGGCGCCCGATGACATTTGTCACCGCCGACCCGTGCGGACGCACCGGCGCCCGGTGACGGCCCGCACTACTGGCGGGCCCCGGCCGCCGGGAGGCTGGAGCCATGACCGACACCAGCCGCCCCCGCCCCGCCGTCACGGCCCGCGGGCTGCACCGCCGCTACGGACCGTCCGGCCCCAGCGGCTTCGAGGCCGTCCGCGGCCTGGACCTCGACGTCGCCCCCGGCGAGCTGTTCGCCCTGCTGGGCACCAACGGCGCGGGCAAGACCTCCACCCTGGAGGTGCTGGAGGGCCTGGCCGCGCCCAGCGGCGGCGAGGTCCGGGTGCTCGGGCTCGACCCGCTCCGGGAACGGGCCGCGTTGCGCCCGCGGATCGGCATCATGCTCCAGGAGGGCGGCTTCCCCGGCGAACTGACCCTGGCCGAGACCGGCCGCTGCTGGGCCGGCCTGACCACCGGCGCCCGGGCCGTCGACGAGGCGCTCGACCTGGTCGGCCTGCTGCCCCGGCGCACGGTCCGGGTCAAGCAGCTGTCCGGCGGCGAGCGCCGCCGGCTCGACCTGGCGATGGCCCTGCTCGGCCGCCCCGAGGTGCTGTTCCTGGACGAGCCGTCCACCGGCCTGGACCCGGAGGCCCGGGCCTCGGTGTGGCGGCTGATCCGCGAACTGCGGGCGGCCGGCACCACGGTGGTGCTCACCACGCACTACCTGGAGGAGGCCGAGGAGCTCGCCGACCGGCTGGCGATCATGCACCACGGCCGGGTGGTCACCGGCGGCACGGTCGCCGAGGTGCTGGCCGCCCACCCCGCCCGGATCAGCTTCGAACTCCCCGAGCGCACCGGCCCGCACGCCGCGCTCGACCTGCCGGTCCTGCCCGGAGCCGTCCCCGAACTGGACGGCCGCCGGGTGCTGCTGCGCACCCCCGACCTGCAGGGCACCCTGACCGAGCTGCTCGGCTGGGCCGCCCGCCACCGGGTCGAGCTGGCCCGGCTGGACGCCCGCAGCGCCTCCCTGGAGGAGGCGTTCCTCGCCGTCGCGGCCTCCGCCGACCCGGCCGCCGCCCCCGTCGCCCCGTCGCAGATCGGACGTGCCGCATGAGCGCCACCGCGCCCGCCCTCACCCCGTTCTCCCGGCTGCTGGCCCTCGGCCTGGCCGAGACCGTGCTGCTGCGCCGCAACCGCACGGCGGTGTTCCTGGCCCTGGTGCTGCCGTTCGTCCTGGTCGGCTCGCTCCGCTCGGTCCTGCGGGCCGCCGCCGAGCGCACCCCCGGGTTCGACGTGAACGGCAACCTCGTCACCGGCTCGATGGGCATCGTCCTGCTGGTGGTCGTCTACACCAACCTGACCACCGCCTACACCGCCCGCCGCAACGACCTGGTGCTGAAGCGGCTGCGCACCGGCGAGGCCGCCGACGCCGAGGTCCTGCTCGGCACCGCCGTCCCCTCGATCGGGCTGGCGCTGCTCCAGTGCCTGCTGCTCGGCGTCGGCGGCTTCGCCCTGATCGGCCTGCGCGCCCCCGCGAACCCGCTGCTGGTGCTGGCCGGACTGGCCCTGTCCGCCCTGCTGCTGACCGGCCTGGCCGCCCTGTCCAGCGCGGTCACCAAGACCGTCGAGACGGCCGGCATCACCACCCTCCCGCTGCTGCTGGCCGCCCAGTTCGGCTCCGGCCTGATGATCCCGCTGGAGTCCATGCCGGACGCCGTGGCGGACGTCTGCCGCCTGCTCCCGACCACTCCCGCGTTCCAGCTCCTGCACATCGGCTGGCTCGGCACCGACGGCACCGGCCCGTCCGAGGGCTTCCTCGGCAGCTGGGGCCCGGCCGCGCTGCCGCTGCTGCTGGCCGCGGCCTGGGCGGGCGCGGCGGCCTGGGCGGCCCGCCGCTGGTTCCGCTGGGAGCCGCGCCGCTAGATTCGTCCGACGACCACCCAGGAACGACGGAGGGCCGCCCCGTGCGGATGAGCAGGCCGCGACCGGTCCGCCGCTGGCGGGCGCTGTCCAAGCCGCAGCGCACCGAGCTGTACGTGCGCTGGTCGCTGTACGCGGTGGCGCTGGTGCAGCCGGTGGTGACGCTCGGCGTGGTGGCCGGGAGCTTCGGCCGCGACGGGGTGACGGACGCCGAGTCGGCGGTGGCCGTGGCCGGCTCGCTGGCGGCGGCGGCGCTGAACGGGGTGCTGGTCCGCGTCGGCATGGCCGCCTACCTGGGGCGGCGGCCCCGCCCGTACGCCTGGGTGACCGTGGCGGGCGCGGCCTCGGCGGCCGTCTCGGTGGCGGAGCTGCTGCTCGGGCCGCCGGTGGAGGCGAAGGGCGCGTCGTTCCCGCTGACGGTCTCGATCCTGACGATGACCTTCTGGATCGCCGCCACCGCGGTCGCCCTGTCGGTCCTGGAGACGGCCGCGGCCGCCGTGGCGGGCCTGCTGCTGGTCGCGCTGCCGCTCCTGCTGACGGGCGCCTCCCCCGGGTTCGTGGCCGGGCTGCTGACCGGTTGCCTGCTCGGGTCGTCGATCGCCGCCTGCACCGCCCGCGGCTCGGCCTGGACCGCGAAGGTGGTGTGGGAGCTGGACGCCGCCCGGGAGACCCAGGCCCGCCTCGCGGTCGCCGAGGAGCGGCTGCGGTTCTCCCGGGACCTGCACGACGTGCTGGGCCGCAACCTGGCCACCATCGCGCTGAAGAGCGAGCTGGCCGTGCAGCTGGCCCGCCGTCAGCAGCCGCAGGCGGTGGACCAGATGACCGAGGTGCAGCGGATCGCGCAGGACTCGCAGCGCGAGGTGCGCGAGGTGGTGCGCGGCTACCGCACCGTCGAGCTGCACACCGAACTGGCCGGCGCCGCCTCGGTGCTGCGGGCCGCGAACGTCGACTGCCGCACCGAGCTGTCCGGTGCGGGCGGCCTGCCCGCCGAGGCGCAGTCGGTGCTGGGCTGGGTGGTCCGGGAGGCGGCGACCAACGTGCTGCGGCACTCGGAGGCCGCCCACTGCCTCTTCCGGCTGCGGGTCTCGGGCGGCACCGCGGTGCTGGAGGTGGAGAACGACGGCGTCCCGGCCGTCCCGCCGCCGCGCGCGGAGGGCGCGGGCAGCGGCCTGCGCGGCCTGGGCGAGCGGCTGGCCGCGCACGGCGGCACCCTGAGCACGGCCGGCAGCGGCCCCGGGCGGTTCCGGTTGACCGCCGAACTACCGATCACAGCAAGGGAACTGGCGTCATGACCGATCCGGTGCGGGTACTGCTCGCGGACGACGAGCACCTGATCCGCGGCGCCCTGGCGGCGCTGCTCGCCCTGGAGGACGACCTGACGGTGGTCGCCGAGGCGGCCTCCGGCCCGGAGGCGCTGGCGATGGCCGCCGCGCACCGCCCGGACGTGGCGGTGCTGGACCTGCAGATGCCGGGCCTGGACGGCCTGGAGGTGGCGGCCGAGCTGCGCCACCGGCTGCCGGAGTGCCGGGTGATGATCGTGACCGGGCACGGCCGCCCGGGCTACCTGAAGCGGGCCCTGGAGGTCGGGGTGCGCGGCTTCCTGCCGAAGACCGTCTCGGCCTCGGACCTGGCCGGGATCATCCGCACCGTCCGGGCCGGCGGCCGCTACGTGGACCCGGAGCTGGCGGCGGAGGCGATCAGCGCGGGCGACTCCCCGCTGACCCCGCGCGAGACGGACGTGCTGGAGCTGGCCGCGAACGGCTCCTCGATCGCCGAGATCGCCGACCGGGCCGCGCTCTCGCCGGGCACGGTGCGCAACTACCTGTCCTCGGCGGCGGGCAAGCTCGGCGCGGAGAACCGGCACGCGGCGGTCCGGATCGCCCGCGAGCACGGCTGGCTGTGAGGCGGCCCCCACGGCCAGCCGTACCGGGAGGTCACTTCCAGTCGAGGCCGGTGAGCTTCTCGTAGGCATCGATGTAGCGCTGCCGGGTGTGCGCGACCACCTCGTCGGGCAGCCGCGGCGGCGGGTTCTCGCTCCTGCGGTCCCAGCCGGAGGCGGGCGAGGTCAGCCAGTCGCGGATGATCTGCTTGTCGAAGGACGGCTGGTCGTGGCCGGGCTCCCACTCGTCGGCGGGCCAGAACCGCGAGGAGTCGGGCGTGAGCACCTCGTCGCCGATCACCAACTCGCCGTCCAGCAGGCCGAATTCGAACTTGGTGTCGGCCAGGATCAGGCCGCGCTCGCGGGCGATGTCGCGGGCCCGGGAGTACACCGCGAGGGTGGTCTGGCGCAGCGTGGCGGCGAGTTCGGCGCCGATCCGGCGGGCGGTCTCCTCGTAGGGGACGTTCTCGTCGTGCTCGCCGACCTCGGCCTTGAGCGCCGGGGTGTAGATCGGGCCGGGCAGTTCGGAGCCGTTGTCCAGGCCCGCGGGCAGGCCGACGCCGCACACGGTCTGGGAGACCCGGTACTCCTCCAGGCCGGAGCCGGCCAGGTAGCCGCGGGCGACGCACTCCACCGGCACCATGTCGAGGCTGCGGCAGACCAGGGTGCGCCCGGCCCAGTCGGCGGGGGCGCCCGCGGGCAGCTCGGTGGAGACCACGTGGTTGGGGACGATGTCGGCGATCCGCTCGAACCACCACAGCGAGAGCTGGGTGAGGACGCGGCCCTTGTCGGGGATCTCGTTGGGCAGCACCCAGTCGTACGCGGAGGTCCGGTCGCTGGCCACCATCACCAGGTTGCCGTCGGCGTCCCGGTACAGGTCGCGCACCTTGCCGGTGTGCAGGTGGACCAGGCCGGGCACCTGGACCGGCTCGGGCTTGGTGACGAATCCGCTCACGGTCAGTCAGTCCTCACAGCTGGGGGGCTCTGCGACCGAGTCTTTCACGCCCGTCCGCTCAGGAGCCGGTGCGCCCCTCCTTGCAGAGGTGGTCGAGCAGGTTGGCGGTGGCGCGCTGGATCCGCTCGTCGGTGTGCCCGGGCCGGTCCAGCGCGGGCGACCAGGCGAACGTCCCGGCGGCGAACACGTACGCGCCGCTGGGCGCCCGGTACAGCGAGGTCTCCTGGTGGCCGGGCCGCCCGGCGGCGTCCCGGTACGGGGAGTGGGCGAGCAGGACGCGTTCGGTGTGCGCGGGCAGCGGGACCTTCGGGTAGTAGCGGTCGGCCTCCCCGGCGACCAGGTCGGGCAGTTCGTCGCCGTCCGCCAGCCCGGTGCCCTGCCAGAGCCAGTGGCCGGTGTTGCGGGCCACCAGCGGCACCGGGGCGGGCACGCTGCCCGCGTACTGGATGCCCAGCAGGTGCTGCTCGGGCTCGCCGGCGTCCCGCCAGAGCGCGGACGCCGCGCCGGGCACCCCGGCGGCGGGGTGGTCGGGCGCGACCCGCTGGCGCTTGCGGCAGTTCAGCAGCCGGGACGGTTCGCCGTTCGCCCCGGCCGACAGCTCGACCCGCCAGTACACGGCGTTCGCGGACAGGAACACCAGCGAGGTGCCGCCGTCCCGGGCCCGTTCGGCGGCCCGCCGCATCGGCTCCGACCAGTACTCGTCGTGGCCGGGGAAGACCAGCGCCTTGTAGCGGGAGGCGTCCACCAGTCCGGCGTGCAGGTCGGTGGCGGTGGCGTAGCCCAGGTCGTAGCCGTAGCGCTCGGCCCAGCGGATGAAGTCGTAGGCGTGCCCGACGTGCAGCGGCAGCCCGGCCCCGGCGTGCGGCCGGTCGAAGGAGACGGTGACGGCCGCCTCCCCCTCCCCCGCCAGGCGCCCCGCGCCGTCCCAGGCGTGGTAGAGGCTGGCCCCCAGGTGCCCGTCCTCGGGGAACAGGTTGTACGCCTGCCAGGTCACGTCGGGCAGCACCAGCAGCAGGTCGGCCGGGTCGAAGTCCCGCACGGTGAACGGGATGTGGCTGCGGTGGCCGCCGTCGGCGGTGGTCAGCACGGCGACGTACGCGCCGGAGCGCCAGTCCGCGGGGACCTGCAGCCGCCAGGACTGCCACCAGTGGTGGCAGGAGACGGTGCGGTCGGCGACCATCGGGGCGGGCTGGGCCAGGCCGGAGATCAGCGGGCTGGAGTACACCTGCCGGGCGCCGTCGCCGCCGTCGTGGCCGATCCGGTAGACGTCGACCTGGAACTCCTGCGGCGGGTTGACCGTGACCCGGAAGTCCACCGCGCCGCCGGGCCGGGCGGTGCCCGCCGAGGCGAAGCCCTTGATCTGCTGGCGCACGTCGTCGGAGTTGCGCGGGCCGCTGACGGCCGGGCGCGGCCGGGCCGGTCCGTCCACCGGGCGCTGCCCGGGGGCGTCCACGCTCACGTACCAGGGGACCACGCCCTCGCCGTCGGCCAGGTAGTGGTCGGGGCTGCGGAGCCAGGGCAGCGGGCCCTGCCCGAACGGGTCGGAGACCCCGTGCGCCAGCGTGCCGGACTCCCACCGGCGGTTGGATTCCGTCCCCACACGCCCTCCCCACCCTTCGCCCATCCACCGAGGGTTTTGGCAATTGCCATGCGGATGTGCGTGCGGTCCAGCACACCACAGTTGGACGGCGAAGCGTCACCCCACCGTAGCAATTGGTACGGATGAAACCGGGTTTCCCCGGGCGGTCCGGAACCGTCCCGGTTCAGCCCGAAAGGCGCACCGGGCGCTCCAGCCCGACCCCGGCCCGTTCCAGCCAGGCGCGCAGCGGTCCGTCCTGCCCGTCCTCGACCGCGCGGGCCACCGCGGGGGCCAACTCGGCCCGGGGGGCGGCCGGGCAGACCAGCACCGGCCCGTCCAGCCAGTCCAGGCCGGGGGTGGCGGTGCCGGCGTCCACGGCGGCGCAGCAGACGGTGGCGGTCAGGTGCTCGACCAGCAGGTCGCGGCCGCTGCGCACGGGGGGCAGCGGGGGCGCGACCCGGGCGGCGCGCGCCACCTGGCCGGCCAGCGCGGCGGACAGCTCCTCGGCCTCGCCGGCCGCCAGCCGGGCCAGCAGCTTGTCCAGCGCCGGGCCGGTGTGCGGGCGGTCGTCGCCGAGCGCGGCCTGCAGCGCGGCGGCCTGGGCGCGCCAGCCGCGGTCGACGACCCGGTGCGGGTAGTCCGCCCAGTCGAGCGGCTGCCAGCCGCCGGCCGGCTCCTCGTGCAGCAGTTCGGCGGCCAGCCGGGACACCCGGGTGTCGACCAGGCCGGGCTCCTCCAGCAGGTCGCAGGCGGGGCGGTCGCCGAGCCGGTTCTCGTAGCCGTCGGCGAGCCGGTCGCGGCGGGAGAGCTCGGTGAGCGCGGAGACCACGCCGGCGTTCAGGTGCGCGGGGTGCAGGCCCAGCCGCCAGGCGGGCAGCGCGACCCGGGTGAGCAGCCGGTCCCAGCCCGCGTAGGCCAGGCCGACCTGGGCCTGGGCGGCGATCCGCGGCCCGTAGTCGACGGCCCGGGCCTGTTCGGAGGCCCAGGCGGCGACGGCGTGCTCGAGTTCGGCGGAGTGCTCGCGGCAGGCGCCGAGCAGGCGGCGGTCGACCGCGCCGGCCAGCGCGGCGGGGCCGCGGCGGCGCTCGCCCAGCGCGGCGTCCAGGGTGCGCACCCAGCGGCGGGCGGCGGCGATGTCGGGGTCGGCGGCCGCGGCGGTGCCGGCCACCACGGGGGCCAGCAGGGCGCGCAGTTCGCCGGCCCGCATCCACCACAGGAAGGGGGAGCCGATCACCAGCACCGGGGCGGCGGGGCCGGTCCGGCGCCCGGCGGGGTGCGGTTCCTCCAGCCAGCTGTCGCAGTCGGGGGTGAGCGCGATCGCGGCGGGCGCCGGCACGTCCAGGCGCTCGGCGAGCTCCTCGATCAGCCGGTACAGCTCGGGGGCGTCGGCCCGGGCCAGCGGCACCGCGGGGGTGACCGGCGGGACGGCCCGGCGGTGGCCCCGGGCGACCAGCGCGGCCAGGGCCAGGGTCAGCGCGGCGACCGCGCAGACCGCCCAGCGGATGCCGTCCCAGAGCGGGGCGTCCGGCGCCCCGGGGGCGCCTATGTGTCCGGTGAACCGCCCGGCCAGCAGCACCACCGCGCAGGCGGCGGGCAGCGCGGCGGCGGCCACGGCCCGTCCGCGCAGACGCAGGACGGCCTGGGCTCGTGCGCGTGCGGTGTCCACTGCAGTCATCGCCGCGGCACCCCCTTCGCAGCCGACTCGACTCGATCAATTCCGGTACGGGAAGCGGCGGGTGCCGAACCCGGTGGTACGACTCGCGTGGCGCTCTCCCGCCAGTCTCGACGCCCCGGTGCGGCCGGGTGTTCCGGAAGTCCGGCGATTCCACCCGTCCTGGTGACACCGCGGCGGGGCGCGCCACGCTCCCAGCATCCCCCCGGCGCGTCGGCGCGACGAGCCGCGTCCGCGCCGGTGCCCCCGCCCCGGCGCGATGCAGCGCACCCTAAGGCCCGCACTCCCGCCCCGTCAGCGGGATGCCCGGGGCATCACCCGAAGGGCTGGTTTTCCGACCGCGGCGCTGACCGCGGCGACCTCGGGAAACGCCGCGGGGCGCTGCGTCCGGACGGGTCGGTCCGGGCGCAGCGCCCCGCGGGCGCGTTCTGCTACGGGAGTTGCTGCCCGGCGGCGGCCGCCGCCGCGATGTCGGTGCGGTGCTGGGCCCCCTTGAAGGAGATCTCCGCGACGCCCGCGTACGCCTTCGCCCGGGCCTCGGCGAGGTCCGCGCCGACGGCGGTCACCGACAGCACCCGGCCGCCCGCGGTCAGCACCTCGCCGGCCGGGCCGGACCTGGTGCCGGCGTGCAGCACGGACGCGCCGTCGGCCTCCGCCGCGTCCAGGCCCTCGATCGGGTCGCCGGTGCGCGGGCTCGCCGGGTAGCCCTCGGAGGCCATCACCACGGTGACCGCGGCCTCCTCGGACCAGCGCAGCGGCTCCAGCTCGCCGAGCGTGCCGTCGGCGGCGGCGAGCAGCACGCCGGCCAGCGGGGTGCGCAGCCGGGCCAGCACGACCTGGGTCTCCGGGTCGCCGAAGCGGGCGTTGAACTCGATCACCCGGGTGCCGCGCGAGGTCAGCGCCAGGCCCGCGTACAGCAGGCCGGAGAACGGGGTGCCGCGGTGGCGCAGCTCGTCGACGGTGGGCTGCAGGACGCTCTCCAGCACCTCCGCGACCAGGCCCTCGGGGGCCCAGGGCAGCGGAGAGTAGGCGCCCATGCCGCCGGTGTTGGGGCCCCGGTCGCCGTCCAGGGCGCGCTTGAAGTCCTGCGCCGGGACGAGCGGGAGCACCGTGGTGCCGTCGGTGATGGCGAACAGCGAGACCTCGGGCCCGTCCAGGTACTCCTCGATGACCACCCTCCCCCGGCCCCCAGGGGGGCCGGGAGGTGCCCCCATGCAGGCCGCGGCGTGCTCCAGCGCGGCGGCCCGGTCCTCGGTGACCACGACGCCCTTGCCGGCCGCCAGGCCGTCGTCCTTCACCACGTACGGGGCGCCGAACGCGTCGAGCGCGGCGGCGGCCTCCTCCGGGGTGGTGCAGACGTAGGAGCGCGCGGTGGGGACGCCGGCCGCGGCCATCACGTCCTTGGCGAACGCCTTGGAGCCCTCCAGCTGGGCGGCCTCCTTGCCGGGGCCGAAGACCGGGATGCCGGCCGCCCGCAGCGGCTCGGCGACGCCGGCCACCAGCGGGGCCTCCGGGCCGACCACCACCAGGTCGGCGCCCAGCTCCCGGGCCAGCGCGGTGACGGCGGCGCCGTCCAGCTGGTCGACCGGGTGCAGGGCGGCGACCCGCGCGATCCCGGCGTTGCCCGGGGCGCAGTGCAGCTCGCTGACGGCGGGGTCTTGGGACAGTGAGCGGCACAGGGCGTGTTCGCGGGCGCCGGTTCCGATGACGAGGACCTTCACGCCTGCCAAGCCTAGTCGGTGGCCGGTTCCGCCCCGTCGGCGGCTCCGGTCGGAAGCTCCACGTGCCGGGGCGGTCGACACCCGGTGATTCGTAGGAAACCACAAGCGGCTCCCCGAACGGCGGCCGCGTCACGTCGACGTCCCCGGCCCGGCTCGCTCGGACGGGTGAAATCCGGCCACCCGGCGCAACCCTCCCACCTCGGCTTCCGGAGGTGAAATCACATAACGATCACTGCGGAAGCGCCCCCACGGTAAGCCATTTGGCGGTAAGAAGTGCTGTTGGACCAGGACCCGGCCCCGCCGCCGGGCACGGCACCATGGGCGGCTCCAGACCCGCGCGCGGCGCCACGGGTCCGCACCGCCACGCAACGAACCGCGGGTTCCGCGCGCCGACGGCCCGACCCGCCGGGCCGTTCGGGTTCCGTACCGTCAGTCCCGGTGCCCGCCGGGCCTCCGCAGTCACCCCGCCACAGGGAGCGCCACAGGTGAGCCAGCCGGAAATGCAGCCCGAGGAGAGCCCCTGGGGCAAGGAGGTCGCCGACGACGACCAGTCCGTCCCGGGTGCCGCCGGACGGACCCCGACCCGGCGCCGCGCCGACCTGAGCGCCCGTCAGTTCCCGCTCGGCGACTGGGGCGAGCCCGCCGAGCGCCTGGAGGAGCTCTACCGCTGGTCGGAGGAGCGCGCGGTCGAGGCGATCGACTGGTACCGCCGGGACCGGGTCTGGAAGCGCCGCTGGGCCCGCCTGCTGCGGTTCTCCGCCACGGTGTTCGGCGTCGGCGGCGTCACCGCCCCGCTGGTCTCCCTCACCGGAGAGCTCCCGCACGCCATGGAGTGGGGCTACACCGGCCTCGCGCTGGCCGCCGCCTCGCTGGTCGCCGACCGCGCCTTCGGCCTCACCTCCGGCTGGATGCGCGACGTCTCCACCTCGCAGGCGCTGCAACGCCGCCTGGAGGCCTTCCAGTTCGACTGGGCCTCCGAGTGCGTCCGGGAGGTCCTGGGCCCCACCGAGGGCACCGCGGGCGAGGCCGCCGAGCGCTGCCTGGGCGTGCTGCGCCGGTTCTGCGAGGACGTCTCCGACATGGTCCGCACCGAGACCTCCGAGTGGATGCTGGAGTTCCGGGCGGGCATGAGCCAGCTGCCCACCCAGGCCCCCGGTTCCTGGGGCGGCCGCAACGAGGGCGGCTCCGGCGCCCAGGTCCGGGTCCTCCCCCCGCCGGGCACCCGCCCCACCATGCCCCGCCAGCGTCCCCCGGAGGGCCCGCTGCGCTGACGGGCCGCCCGGCCGTCCGCTACGCGAAGACGACCATCGAGCCCTGGGTGACGCTGCGGGTGGCCGCCGTGTAGAGGCCGGACCAGGCGTGGCGCTCGCGGGCGTAGGGGTGGAAGTCGTCGATCGGCGGCCCGAAGGGCTGCTCCAGCCGGGTGGGGCCGAGCGGGCGGGTGGGCAGCGGCGGGTCGAGCGGGTCGATGCCCAACAGCGGCGCCACCGCCTGGAGTTCGCGCAGCAGCCCGTAGGAGGAGCCCAACGGGCCGCCCGCAGCGAGGAGTTCGTCGGCGACCAGCGGGAGCTGGAAGTCCACCGGCAGGTACGCGCCCGCGTGGTCGAAGTGCCAGACCAGGTGCGACTGTTCGGCCGTGGTCTCGAACATCTCCAGCAGCTGCTCGTAGTCGCTGCCGAGCGCGTCCACCGGGGTCACCTCGAACCCGGTGAGCCCCAACAGGTAGGCGCGGCGCAGGAAGTGGAGCGAGTCGTAGTCGAACGCGGCTATCGTCTCGACCTCCCCGGAGAAGCCCGGCACGTACGGGTGCACCGGAACCGGCGGCAGCCCGTGCTGGGCGAGCACCGCGTTGTAGCGGTCGAGGTCCTCGCGGAACGGGTTCTCGGGGCTGTGGGAGAGCACGTCCACGAGCGGGACGAGCCAGAGGTCGCAGGCCATGGGCCGGCTCATCCTCTCGGGTGGCGGGGCAACGGGCCCCAACCCTACCGGCCCGCGGCGGGCTCCCCGCTGCCCGGGCGGAACGGCCGGGCGAAGCGCCCGGGCGGCACGAAGCGGGGCATCGGCACCCGGCCGAGGCCGACCGCGGCGGAGGCCGGCCGGGGTGCGGCGGCGGGCGGCCGCTCGGCCGGCGCGGGCGGCGGCGGGATCAGCGGTTCGCGCAGCAGCCGGAGCACCGCGACGCCGTCGAGCGGCTGGCCGAGCCGCCGGGCCAGCAGCTCGACGGTGGCCAGGTTGTAGTCGTTGACGATCCGGTGCGCCCCGGCCCGGTCCCGGGCCTCGATCCGGTCGACCAGCTCGCCGTGCCGGTCCCAGCAGACCCCGGCCAGGTCGCCGCCGGCCCGCAGGTGCGGGGCGGCGAACATCCAGGACTGGATCCGCAGCCAGCCCAGGTAGTCGGCGATCCGGCCGTTGCACAGCACCCCGGCGGCCTCCTGCCAGAACCGCAGGTCGCAGCCGACCAGGACGTCGAGCTGCCCGGCCCGGGCGGCCCGGGCCGCGGCGTCGGCCCGGCGGCGCAGCGAGGCCAGCCGGGACCAGTCGTAGCCGTGCGGCCGGCCCGACAGGTGGCGCAGCGCGTTGTCGGTGAGCAGGGTGCGGGCCTCGAAGATCTCCAGGAAGTCGTGCCAGCTGAACTCGGGGACGGTGAAGCCCCGGTGCGGTTCGCTGACCAGCAGGCCCTGGGCGGCCAGGTCGACCAGGGCCTCCCGGGCGGGGGTGGCGGAGACGCCGTAGATGTCGGCGATCTCCTTGACGGTGAAGTTCCGTCCGGCCGGGAGCCGGCCGGCCATCATCTCGTCGCGCAGGGCGTCGGCGATCTGCTCGCGGAGGCTGTGGCGCCGGATCAGGGCGCGCCCGCCCCCGGTTCCCGCAGCGGTCATGGCCGCCCCCTCTCCGTGCCGCGCGCGCCCTCCTGCGGCCGGGAACCGGCGCGCAAAACGCGCACAGAGTACCCCGGAATGGTCAATCCGGACCAAGGGCACGGAAAATCCGCGCCCCCGTTCCGGCGGGGTCAGCGCTGCACGGGGGCGGGGATGCCGAGCAGCCGGTCCCGGTGGACCGGGAAGTCGGCCCGGCACGCGGCGACCTCGGCCGGGTCGAACTCGACGGTGAGCACCTGCTCGTCCGGCCCGGCCTCGGCCAGCACCCGGCCCCAGGGGTCGACCACGATGCTGCGGCCGGCCTGCTCGACCCCGCCGTGGGTGCCGGCGGTGTTGCAGGCGAGCACGAAGGCCTGCTCCTCGACGGCGCGGGCCCGGGCCAGCAGGTTCCAGTGCTCGGCCCGCCGGGCGGGCCAGGCGGCGGGGACCACCAGCAGTTCGGCACCGGCGTCCAGCAGGGCCCGGAACAGCTCGGGGAAGCGCAGGTCGTAGCAGGTGGCCAGGCCCAGCACGGCGGGGCCGGCGTCCGCGGTGACGATCTCCTGGCCGGCACCCATCGCCACCGCCTCGCCGCTGTCGAAGCCGAAGCGGTGGATCTTGCGGTAGGTGCGGACCAGTTCGCCGTCGGGGGCGAACAGCAGCGAGGTGTTGTAGATCGGCCCGTCCGGGTCCCGTTCGACGATCGACCCGGCGTGCAGCCAGCAGCCGACCGCCTTCGCGGCGGCGGACATCGCCTCCGCGGTGGGGCCGTCCAGCGGTTCGGCGCCGGTCGGCCAGGCGTCGTACGCGAAGCCCCCGACCGGCCACAGTTCGGGCAGCACCACCAGGTCGGCGCCGTCCTGGGCGCGGACCATCGCCGCCGCCCTGGCCCTCCGCTCGGCCGCCGGCTCGGCGTCCGACACGGCGAGTTGGATCAATGAAGCGCGCACAGTACCACCGTCCACGACAAGAGTCCTACGATCGTCACCCGAAAGCGCTGCCCTGCTCTCACCCGGCAGCGTAACGTGCCGTATGCGCGTCCGTGCGGAGGTCTCGGCAGCCCGGGCGACGTGGGACGACGCAAGCCGACGGAGGGGCCGGAGATACCCGTGACGGACAAGCAGACCGTGCAGGCGTACACCGATGCGTGGACGCAGTCGATCGAGTCCATATCCGAGCTGCTCGCCCCGCTGCCGACCGACGCCTGGAACCGGGCCACCGAGTGCCCGGGCTGGTCGGTGCGGGACGTGGTCTCGCACATCATCGGCGTCGAGTCGGAACTGCTCGGCGACCCGCGCCCGATCCACGCGCTGCCGCGCGACCTGCGACACGTCACCGACGACTTCTCCCGGTACATGGAACTGCCGGTCGACAAGCGCCGCTGCTGGACGCCGGTGGAGGTGACCAGCGAGCTGGAGTACACGGTCATCCGCCGCTCCCGGGCGCTGCGCAACGCCCGCCACGAGCCGACCGACCCGGTGCGCTGGCCGGCCGGCCCGCTGGCCCGGGACGTCCCGTACGCGACGCTGCTGCGGCTGCGGGCCTTCGACGTGTGGGTGCACGAGCAGGACCTGCGCCGCGCGCTGCAGACGCCGGGCAACCTGGACTCCCCGGCCGCCGTGGTGACCAGGGACCTGCTGATCTCCTCGCTGCCCAAGCAGGTCGCCAAGCGGGCCGGGGCGCCGATCGGCACCACGGTGGCCTTCGACGTCGCGGGCGCGCTGCCGTTCCACCGCACCGTGCGGATCGGCCCGGACGGCCTGGGCACGGTGGACGACTCGGTGGTGCTGGCCCCCGAGGTGCGGCTGTCGATGGACTGGCAGACCTTCGTGCGGCTGTGCTGCGGCCGGGTCCGCCCGGAGACCGCGATCGTGAACGTGATCGGCGACCAGGAGCTCGGCAACCGGGTGCTCGCCCACCTGACGAGCACCCCCTGAGCCGCTACCGGTCCAGCTTGCGGCGCAGCCGCAGGATCATCACCGTCCCGAGCAGCAGCGGCAGCAGCTGGAAGCAGAACGCCAGCTGGTAGGCGTGCGCGCTGTAGCTGTCGCTGCCCGGCTCGGCGAGCGCGTCCAGCAGGACGCCGATGCCGAGCAGGGTGATCATCGAGCCGATGAAGCCGCCCATGTTGGCGATGCCGGAGGCGGTGCCCATCCGCTCGGCCGGGTTGTACGCGCGGGCGTAGTCCAGGCCGATCAGCGAGGCCGGGCCGTTGCTGCCCATGACCAGCATCAGCACCACCAGCAGCCACAGCGGCGGGTGCCCGTGCGGCCAGGCCAGGGTCGCGGTCCAGCAGAGCGCGGTGACGGCGAGCACGGTGAACGCGATCGGCAGCCGGGAGGCGGCCGAGCGGGACACCAGCCGGCCGAACAGCAGGCCGAAGGCCATCCCGCTGAGCACCAGCAGGCTGAGCATGCCGCCCGCCCCGGCCCGGGACATGCCCTGGCCCTCGACCAGGTAGGGCAGCCCCCACAGCAGGCCGAACGCGGACGCCGGGAACGCCGTGGTGAAGTGCACCCACATGCCGAGCCGGGTGCCGGGCTCGGACCAGGCGGCCCGGATCTGTTGCCCGACCGGCAGCCGCATGCTCTCCTGCCGCACCGGCACCGGCTCCGGCAGCCCGGGCGGGGCCTCCTTGAGCAGCGCCAGCACGGCGACGAAGACCGGCACGCCGGTCAGCGCGATCGCGCCGAAGGTGGTGCTCCACCCGGTGCTGTGCAGCGCCTGCGCGAGCACCACGGTGGTGACCAGGTTGCCGCCGGTGCCGACCAGGCCGGTGAGCTGGGCGACGAACGGGTTGCGGGCGGCCGGGAACCAGCGGGCGGCGACCCGCAGCACGCTGATGAAGGTCATCGCGTCGCCGCAGCCGAGCACCGCGCGGGAGGCCAGCGCGGGCGCGAACGCGGTGGAGAAGGCGAACGCCAGCTGCCCGACGCTCATCAGCCCCACGCCCAGCAGCAGCACCCGGCGCGGGCCGATCCGGTCGACCAGCAGCCCGACCGGAACCTGCATCCCGGCGTACACCAGGACCTGCAGGATGGAGAAGGTGGACAGGGCGGAGGCGCCGATGCCGAACCGGGCGGCGGCGTCCAGCCCGGCCACGCCGAGGCTGGTGCGGTGCACCACGGCGAGGACGTAGACGGTGACGCCGACCGTCCAGGCGAACCAGGCGGCGCGGCCGCCCGGCGGGTGCAGGACGGCGGGCGGGGCGGCGGTGGCCGGGGCGGCGCCGGGGGCGTCGGCGGGCCGGCGGGGAGCGGGTGCGGACAGGGACGGTGCGGTGCGGGCGGGGTCCACGCTCATAGTGGCACCAGGCTAGTCATCCCATGACCTGACCTTTGTCCCGGGGTGCCCCCGGGCGTCCGGTTTCAGCCGGTGAGCGTCCAGCTCTCGGTCCGGGTCATGTACTGGTTGCGGAAGCCCTCGTCGCGGACCCAGTCGGTGGTGTCCCGCACCGTCGCGGTGACGGTGTGCCGGCCGCCCGGCTCCAGCCCCAGCGCCCCGGTGTCCAGCCAGGTGCCGTCCGCGCTGCCGGCGTCCACCGGCCGGCCGTCCAGCGTCCAGCCGATCTGCAGCTGCCGGGGGCCGGTCAGCGCCAGCGGCCGCACGTGCAACCTGGGCCGCCCGGACACCGGGCCGGGGGCCGGCTCGGGCGGGTCGGCCGGCTTCACCCGGCGGTACAGCTGCTCGACGATCGCCTCCCGGGAGGGCAGGTTGTAGCTGCCGCCGAGGGTGCGCATCACCGAGTCCGCGGTCGGCCGGTACAGGCCGTTGGCACTGCGGTAGGCGCCGATCACGCCGCCGCCGTCCGGCGACTGGGTGCCCAGCCAGTGCCACCACTTGGTCTTCTCGCGGAGCATGTCCTCGGCGTCCACCGCGGACAGGTTCGGGTAGTCCGGGTCGTTCGGCGCCGAGTCGTACTCGTCGCCGAGGGTGCCGATGGTGTGGCCGATCTCGTGCTGGATGATCCGCCCGGCGTCCGGGCTGCCGCCGGACAGCGTGGTCACCCCGGTGCCGCCGGCCCCGCCGTACTCGGTGGAGTTGGCCAGCGCGATCAGGTACTGCGGGCCGTCGCCCTGCCCGGCCCAGCGGGCGGTGGCCTCCTCGTCCGCGCACAGCAGGCGGGCGGTGCCCTCGCACCAGAAGCGCATCCCGAGCGGGGTGGCGGGGGACTTCCCGGCGCTCTCGGTCTCCGCGATGCCGGACACCGGGGAGGTCACGTCCACCCGCCGTATGTTGAAGAACCCCTGGTAGGTGCGGAACGGCTCGATCTCCAGCAGCGCCCGCCAGGCCCGGTCCGCCTGCTCGTGGAACAGCTGCTGCTGGGCCGCGGTGTAGCCGTCGCCGAGCAGCACCAGGGTGATCCGGTTGGACGCGTCGCCGGTCAGCCGCAGGTCCACCGAGGGCGCGCCGGGGGCCCGCAGGTCGGGACGGGCGGCGGGCGGCGCGGGCCGGTCCGGGCCGGGCGGCGGGCCTATCGCCGTCGAGGGCGCGGGCGAGGCCAGCTCCACCGCGGCGGGCAGCACGGCGGCGGCCACCAGCAGCAGGGCGGCGGCAGAACGCATCACGGGGCCGGGGGCACCAGTCGGCATACGCGGGGGTCCTCGCTGCGACGGTCACCCGGCCTGGCTGCGCGGGTGGATTGGTCGCACACACGTACCCATCCGGGCCGGGGGCCCGGCGGGGCCGGCGCGAAACTCCCTCGGGCGGCCCAATGCACGACCCGCCCGGCCGCGCTCCGCCCGGCCGCCGCCGCGGCCCCCAAGTGCCGACCAGCACGCCGGAGTTGGAAATCCGACCGGCCGCCCGCCGCGCGGGATACGCTGCCGGACGGGGGAACGACAGGGGGGAACACCGCATGGAGACCCGGCAGCGCACCGACCCGCGCGAGACGTTCGGACGCGCGCTGCGCGGCCACCGGCAGGAGGCCCGGCTCACCCAGCAGGAGCTCGCCGCCAAGGCCGGGCTCGGCGTCCGCACCCTGTCCGACCTGGAACGCGGCGCGGCCGGCCCGCGCCCCGCCACCGCCGCCCTGCTCTGCGCCGCCCTCGGCCTCGGCGCCCCGGACGCGGAGGGCTTCCACGCACTGGCGCTGGCCAGCTGGCACGCCGCCCGCCACCGCTGACCGGCCCCGGAAACGGCCCCGGGAACGGCCCCGGAAACGGCCCCGGAAACGGCCCGGGCAACGACCACGGGCCCCGCTCCGGCACGCGGAGCGGGGCCCGTGGGGCGGGGGCGGATCAGCCCCAGGTGATCAGGCGCTTCGGGTGCTCCAGGACCGCGGCGGTGTCCGCCAGCACCTTGGAGCCGAGCTCGCCGTCGACCAGCCGGTGGTCGAAGGAGAGCGCCAGCGTGGTGACCTGCCGGGGCACCACCTTGCCCTTGTGCACCCAGGGCAGCTCCCGGACCGCGCCGAAGGCCAGGATGGCGGCCTCGCCGGGGTTGAGGATCGGGGTGCCGGTGTCGACGCCGAACACGCCGACGTTGGTGATCGTGATGCTGCCGCCGGACATGTCCGCCGGGGAGGTCTTGCCCTGGCGCGCGGTCTCCACCAGGTCGCCCAGCGCGACGGCCAGTTGGGGCAGCGTGCGGGAGCCCGCGTCCTTGATGTTCGGGACGATCAGGCCGCGCGGGGTGGCCGCGGCGATGCCGAGGTTGACCGCGCCGCGGATGACGATCTCCTGGGCCGCCTCGTCCCAGCTGGCGTTGATCTCCGGGTGCCGCTTGACCGCGGTCAGCAGCGCCTTGGCGACCAGCAGCAGCGGGCTGACCCGCACCCCGGCGCCGAGCTCGCCGCTCTCCTTGAGCTTGCGCACCAACTTCATCGTCCGGGTCACGTCGACCTGGACGAACTCGGTGACGTGCGGCGCGGTGAACGCCGAAGCCACCATCGCCTGCGCGGTGGCCTTCCGGACGCCCTTGACCGGCACCCGGACGTCCCCGGCCGCGGTCGGCACCGGCAGCGCCACCGCGACCGGCTCGGCCACGGGGGCCGCGGGAGTCGCGGGGGCCGCCACCGGCTCGACGACCGCCTCGGCGGCGGTGTTCGCCGCGGCGTGCACGTCCTCGCGGGTGATCACGCCGTTCGGGCCGGTCGGCACCACGGTGCGCAGGTCGATCCCGAGGTCCTTGGCGAGCTTGCGCACCGGCGGCTTGGCCAGCGGGCGCTCCCCCTCGGCGACGGCCGGGGCGGGCGCGGCGACCGGAGCGGGCGTCGCGACCGGAGCCGCAACGGGTGCGGGCGCGGGCGCGGCGACAGCGGCGCCCGCCCCGTTGGTGCGGCGGGCCCGGCGCTGCGCCGAGCCGGTGCGCGGGCCGTAGCCGACCAGCACCTCGCGGCGCTCCGGCTCCGGCTCGGCGGCCGGGGCGGGGGCCTGGGCCGGGGCGGCAGCGGGCGCGGCGGCCGGTGCGGGCGCGGCGCCGGCGACGGCCACCGCGATGATCGAGGTGCCGACGTCGACGGTGGCACCCGCCGGGAAGTGCAGCGCCTCGACCACGCCGGTGAACGGGATCGGCAGCTCGACGGCGGCCTTGGCGGTCTCCACCTCGCAGACCACCTGCCCGTCGGTGACGGTGTCGCCCGGCTTCACGTACCAGGTGAGGATCTCGGCCTCGGTGAGGCCCTCGCCCACGTCGGGCATCTTGAACTCGCGGAGCGAGTGAACGTCAGTGGTCATCTCCGCCCCCTGTTCAGAACGCGAGCGCGCGGTCGACGGCGTCGAGCACGCGGTCCAGGTCGGGGAGGTAGGTCTCCTCGACGCGCGACGGCGGGTACGGGGCGTGGTAGCCGCCGACCCGCAGGATCGGCGCCTCCAGGTGGTAGAAGCAGCGCTCGGTGAGCCGGGCGGCGAGCTCGGCGCCCAGGCCCAGGAAGACCGGGGCCTCGTGCACGACGATGCCGCGGCCGGTGCGCTTGACGGACTCCTCCACGGTGGCGAAGTCGATCGGCGACAGCGAGCGCAGGTCGACCACCTCCAGTCGGCGGCCGTCCTCCTCGGCGGCCTGCGCGGCCTCCTGGCAGACCTTGACCATCGGCCCGTACGCGATCAGCGTGGCGTCGGTGCCGGGCCGCACGATCCGCGCCGAGTGCAGGGGCAGCATCGGGTCCTCGCCGACCTCGCCCTTGTCCCAGTAGCGGCGCTTGGGCTCCAGGAAGATCACCGGGTCGTCCGACTCGATGGCCTGGCGCAGCATCCAGTGCGCGTCGTGCGCGTTGGACGGGCTGACCACCCGCAGGCCGGCGGTGTGCGCGAAGTACGCCTCGTGCGACTCGCTGTGGTGCTCGACCGCGCCGATGCCGCCGCCGAACGGGATGCGCACGGTGATCGGCATCTTGACGTGGCCGAGCGCGCGGGCGTGCATCTTGGCGAGCTGGGAGACGATCTGGTCGAAGGCCGGGTAGACGAAGCCGTCGAACTGGATCTCCACCACCGGGCGGTAGCCGCGCAGCGCGAGGCCGATCGCGGTGCCGACGATGCCGGACTCGGCGAGCGGGGTGTCGATGACCCGGTCGTCGCCGAAGTCCTTCTGCAGGCCGTCGGTGATCCGGAAGACGCCGCCGAGCTTCCCGATGTCCTCGCCCATCAGGACGGTCTTCGGGTCGCTCTCCAGCGACTTGCGCAGGGCGTCGTTGAGCGCCTTGGCGATGCTGAGCTGGCCGGCCATCAGTGGTGCTCCCCACCCTCGAAGGAGGCGGCGTACGCCTCGTACTCGGCGCGTTCCTCGTCGACCAGCGGGTGCGGCTCGCTGTAGGCGTGGTCGAAGATCAGGGTCGGGTCCGGGTCCGGCATCGAGCGGACGCCCTCGCGGACCCGCAGGCCCAGCTGCTCGCTCTCGGCCTCGATCCCGGCGAAGAACGCCTCGTCGGCGAGGCCCTCCTTCTCCAGGTGCGCCTTCAGCCGCAGGATCGGGTCCTTGGCCTTCCAGGACTCGGTCTCCTCGGACTGCCGGTAGCGGGTCGGGTCGTCGGAGGTGGTGTGCGCGCCCATCCGGTAGGTGAACGCCTCGACCAGGACCGGGCCCTGGCCGGTGCGGGCGTGGTCGAGCGCCCAGCGGGTGACCGCGAGCACGGCGAGCACGTCGTTGCCGTCGACCCGGACGCCGGGGAAGCCGAAGCCGGAGGCGCGGCGGTACAGCGGGATGCGGGTCTGCACCGTGGTGGGCTCGGAGATCGCCCACTGGTTGTTCTGGCAGAAGAACACCACCGGCGAGTTGTAGACCGAGGCGAAGGTGAAGGCCTCGTTGACGTCGCCCTGGCTGGAGGCGCCGTCGCCGAAGTAGGCGATCACCGCGTCGTCCGCGCCGTCCTTGGTGATGCCCATCGCGTAACCGGTGGCGTGCAGGGTCTGCGCGCCGATCACGATGGTGTAGAGGTGGAAGTTCTTCTCGTTCGGGTCCCAGCCGCCGTTGTTCACGCCGCGGAACATGCCGAGCAGGTTCAGCGGGTCGACGTCGCGGCACCAGGCCACGCCGTGCTCGCGGTAGGTGGGGAAGGCGTAGTCGCCGGTGCGCATCGCGCGGCCGGATCCGACCTGGGCCGCCTCCTGGCCCAACAGCGAGGCCCACAGGCCCAGTTCGCCCTGACGCTGGAGCGAGGTCGCCTCCGCGTCGAAACGCCGCACCAGGACCAGGTCCCGGTAGAGCGAGCGCAGCTCCTCGGGCGTCACGGTGAGCGGGAATTCCGGGTGCTCGACCCGGTCGCCCTCCGGGGTGAGCAGCTGGACGAGCTCCGGTTCGGCGGTGGAGCCGGCCCGGGCCGGGTCAGGGACGCCGGGGGCGGCCTTCTTGCGCGCCCTCGACGTGCTTTTGACGGTCACGTTCACTCCTCGGTCTGTCCGGCCACCCGGGGTCGCCGGCGGCCGGTCCGGTCGCCCCTCCGACCCGCGCGCGTGGGTGTGCGCACCGGTGCGGACAGGCGGTGTTCCCTTTCCGACGGCGTCCTCACGAGAACGTTACCCAGCGACGCCCTTTGGCGCGCTTGCGCTAGGACGTCCTAGTTGTTCTCCGGTAGGGAAACCGACGGTGTGACGCGGCTTACCCGTTCCGGTCAGGACACCAGCGCACGGTATCCGGGCACGGCCCGCTGCGAAAGGGGGTAACGGGCATCGATTTGTGCGACGCTTTGCAAATGACTGATAACGGACATATCAGGGTGTTTCTCCTCGATGATCACGAAGTGGTCCGACGAGGCGTGCACGACCTGCTCTCCATGGAGGGCGACATCGAGGTGGTCGGCGAGGCGGGAACGGCGGCCGAGGCGCTCAACCGCATTCCGGCGGTCCACCCGGACGTGGCGGTGCTCGACGTCCGGCTCCCGGACGGCAACGGCGTCGAGGTGTGCCGGGAGATCCGCTCCCAGGACCCCTCGGTGAAATGCCTGATGCTCACTTCCTTCTCCGACGACGAGGCGCTGTTCGACTCGATCATGGCGGGGGCCTCCGGATATGTCCTGAAAGCGATCCGCGGAACCGATCTGCTCTCCGCGGTGCGCGATGTCGCGGCCGGCAAATCCCTGCTCGACCCGGTGGCCACCAGCCGCGTGCTGGCCCGGCTCCGCGACGGGGGCGAGAAGGAGGACGAGCGGATCGCGCAGTTGACGAAGCAGGAGCGCCGGATCCTCGACCTGATCGGCGAGGGAATGACCAACCGGCAGATCGGCAACGAGCTGCACCTGGCCGAGAAGACGGTGAAGAACTACGTCAGCAGCCTGCTCGCCAAGATGGGCATGGAGCGCCGCACCCAGGCCGCCGCCTACGTCGCCCGCCGACAGGCCGACCAGCAGCACTGAGAGCAGATTCGCACACGCTGTGTCAAGTCACCATCACGCCGAGTAATAGGCTCGGTGCGTGACGGACGGTCAGACCCTCTCCCTCGCGCCGGCCCGCCCGGACGCCACCGCTCCCCCCGTCGGAACCCTCAGCCCCCCGGTCGCGCACGCCGCCGTGGCCGGGGTCCTGCGCGCCTACCGCACCCCGCCGCCCACGGCGGTCGTACCGGTCGCGGAGGGCCTGCTCAACCGGGGCTACCGGGTCACCACGGCGGCGGGCGCGTACTTCCTCAAGTGCTACGTCGACCGGGCCACCGCCAACCGGCCCGCGATCACCGCCCAGCACCGCGCCACCACCGCGCTGGCCGCCCGCGGCCTGCCGGTGCCCGCCCCGCTCGCCAACACCGACGGACGGACCGTCACCGCGCACGGCGGCCGGCTGTTCGCGCTCTACCCGTGGGTGGCCGGAAACCACCGGCACGGCACCGAGCTGCCCCCCGTCCGGTGCGGCGAACTCGGCGCCCTGCTGGGGGCGTTGCACGGCGCGCTGGCCGACGTGTGCGCCCCGCTGCGGCAGCCCGCCGGGGTGCTCAGCGCCGAGGCCGAGGAGACCGAGCGGATCGTCGCCGAACTCCGCGACCTGGCCCGCGCCCACCGCCCCTACGGCGCCTTCGACCGGCAGGCCGAACAGCACCTGACCCAGCGTCTGGACCTGCTCGCCGCCCACCGCCACCGCCGCCCCGGCCCCGCCGACGCCCCGCCCACCGGCTGGACCCACGGCGACTTCCACGGCCTGAACGTGCTCTACCGGGGCGACACCGTCAGCGCCGTCCTGGACTGGGACAAGCTCGCCCCGCACCCGGTCGCCGAGGAGGCCGTCCGGGCCGCCACCCTGCTCTTCAACGACCGCACCACCGGCGTCCTCGACCTGCCCCGGGTCCGCCACTGGGCCCGCGCCTACCGGGCCACCGGCGCCGCGGACGCAGAACAGGTCGCCCGCGCCGTCCACCGGGTCTGGTGGGAACGGCTGAACGACCTGTGGATGCTGCAGTGGCGCTACCAGCGCCGCGACCACCGCGCCGACCCGCTCTTCCCGGCCGCGGCCGGGCAACTGGCCTGGTGGTGCGAGGAGTACGAGCAGGTCATCGACGCGTTCGCCAACTGACCCGCCCGCACCGGCTACGGATGGACCGGCAGTTCCCCGATCCCCACCGAGGTGCCGGACGGGTTCGGGCTGGGGGACGCGGGCGCGGACGAGGTCGTCGACCCGCTGGGCTTGGTCCCGGTCGGGCTCGCCGACGTGCTCGCCGTCGCCGAGTGCGACGGGCTGGCCGAGGCGGACGCGGACGGGCTGGCCGAGGGCGAGGCGGTCGGCGACGGCGTGCTGCTCGGCGTCTCCTGCTGGTGGGTGCCGCCGCTCGAACTGCGGGTCGGCGCCGCGCTGCTGGGCCGCTCGGACGGCTCGTCGGTGGCGTGGGCGCTGGGGCTCTGCACCGGGGCGGTGGTCTGCTGCTGCTTCTTCGGGTCCTCGGTGTGGTCCTTGTTGGCGGTGATCGCCAGCGCGACCCCGACGGTGGCGGCCAGCACCAGCGCGACCGCGCCCAGCACCCAGCCCCACGGGTTGCGCCGCCGCGGCGGCTCCGGCTCCTCACCGTCGCTCCCGCCGCCGCCGGCCCCGACCGCCGCCGGGTAGGGCTGCGCGGGCGTCCGGTAGGCCGAGGTGGCCTGGTAGGGCAGCGCCTCGGTGGCGGCCGTCCCGGCGACCGGGTTCATCGGCTCGGTGAGCGAGGCGGACCCGGCGGGCGGGGTGCCCTCCCAGGCCCCGGCCGCGGCGGCGGCCGCCAGCCCGGCGGCGCCCGCCGGGTAGCCCGCGCCGGCCGCGCCGTGCATCTGCCGCAGCGCGTGCTGCACGTGGGCGCGGAACTCGTCGGCGCTCTGGAACCGGTCGTCCGGGTTCTTCTCCAGCGCCCGCAGCACCAGCGCGTCCAGCGGCACCGGCACCCGGTCGTTGGCCCGGGACGGCGGCACCGGCGCGTCCTGGACGTGCTGGTAGACCACCGAGAGCGGGGTCTCGCCGACGAACGGCGGCCGCAGGGTGAGGAGTTCGTACAGCATGCAGCCGGCCGCGTACAGGTCGGAGCGGTGGTCGACGGGCTTGCCGAGGGCCTGCTCGGGCGACAGGTACTGCGGGGTGCCCATCACCATGCCGGTCTGCGTCATGGTGGTGGCGCCGCCGGCCAGCGCCCGGGCGATGCCGAAGTCCATCACCTTGACCGCGCCGCTGGTGGTGATGATGACGTTGGCGGGCTTGATGTCCCGGTGCACGATGCCGTGCCGGTGGCTGTAGGCCAGCGCCTCCAGCACCCCGGCGGTGATGATCAGCGCCTGGTCGACCGGCGGCGCCTCCTCGTCCACCAGCAGCTCGCGCACGGTGCGGCCCTCGACCAGCTCCATCACGATGTACGGGGTGGACTCCCCGCCGTGCTGCTCCTCGCCGGTGTCGTAGACCGCGACGATCGAGTGGTGGTTGAGCGCGGCGACGGCGTGCGCCTCGCGGGTGAAGCGAAGCCGGGCGGTGTCGTCCTCGGCGAGTTCCGAGCGCAGCAGCTTGACGGCGACGGTGCGGCCCAGCCGGATGTCCTGGGCGGCGAACACCTCGGCCATCCCGCCGCGGCCCAGCCGCCGGGTCAGCCGGTAGCGGCCGTCGCCGATCGTGGGGAACGGAACGGCGCTGCCGCGTCCGGGAGTTCGGGCCCCGCCCGGGAAGACCTCGGTGGGTCCGGTGGACTCTTCCGGGTGGCCCGCGTCCTCGTCCCGGGCGTCCGCGCCGGGCACCTCCGGCTGCTGGTCCCCACCGTCGTCCGGTCGTTCGCTCTGACCCATCGCTCCTCGCCCCGGGCACCCGCTCGGCGCGCGCTCGCCCTGTCGGTTCTTCCTCAGCACGCTACCGTCTCGGGCCCTCCGACGTGGAACGAGACGGCGCACGCGGGGGTCGGTTCGGGTCGCGCGAGCCCGCCGGCACCCCGGTTCGAGTACCGTGTCGAGCGACTGCGCCCTGTGCCTCAGGAGTTGCCGGCGCTGGCCACCACGACCATCAGGATGACGAACGCCAGCATCAGCACGCCGGCGATCACGCAGATCACGATCGCCGCGGTCGAGCAGCCGTTGCGCTCGTTGGCCCGCGGGGCCGGGTAGGGCACCGCCATCGGCGGCGGGGTGGTCTGCGGGAAGACCGGCGCCTGCGGGAACGGCGGCGGGGTCTGCCCGAGCTGCGGGAACGGCTGCGGCGTCGGCGCGGCCGGCGGGAACGGCTGCGGGGTCGCGTACGGCGGCGGGGTCTGCGGGCCGGGCATCGGCTGGTACGGCTGCTGCACCGACGGCGGGCCGGCCTGCGGGCCGGGCACCGGCGGGAAGTTGGTCAGCGACGGCGCGGCGTGCACCGAGCGCGGCCCCTCGCCGATCACCAGCGGGGTGGACGCCTGCAGCGGGGTGTTGCCGCCGCCCTGCCCCCCGGCCAGGACCCGCTCCACCTCCTCGCGCATCGCCTCCGCGGTCGGGAACCGCTGCGCCGGGTCCTTGCGCAGCGCCCGCTCCACCAGCGCGTCGATCCCCGGGGTGACCGCCCGGTTCAGCGTGGACGGCGCCGGCGGGGTCTCCTGCACGTGCTTGTACGCGATCGAGAAGGCCGAGTCGCCGTCGAACGGCAGCTGCCCGCTGAGCAGTTCGAACAGCATGCAGCCGACCGAGTACAGGTCGGAGCGGGCGTCCACGCTCTTGCCGAGCGCCTGCTCCGGCGACAGGTACTGCGGGGTGCCGACCACCATGCCGGTCTGCGTCATCGAGGTGACGCCGGACTGCAGGGCCCGGGCGATGCCGAAGTCCATCACCTTGACGACGCCCTTGGTGGACACCATCACGTTGGCCGGCTTGATGTCGCGGTGCACCAGCCCCTGGTCGTGCGAGGCCTCCAGCGCCGCCAGCACCGCCGCGGTGATCTTCAGCGCCTGCTCGTTGGGCATCGCCCCGAGCGTGGTCACCTGCTCGTCCAGCACGTCCTTGAGCGAACGGCCCTCGACGAACTCCATCACGATGTACGGCGTGGTCGTCCCGTCCGGTGCGACGTCCTCGCCGGAGTCGAACACCGAGACGATGTTGGTGTGCTGGAGCCGGGCCACCGCCTGCGCCTCGCGCCGGAACCGCTCCTTGAACGAGGACTCCCGCCCCAGTTCGGTGTGCAGCGTCTTCACCGCGACCTGCCGGTCGAGCACCGTGTCGTGGGCCAGGTGGACCGAGGCCATGCCGCCCTGCCCGAGCATCCGCTGCAGCACGTACCGGCCGTGCCCGAGCGCGTACCCCTCGGTGGTGCCCTCAGTCATGGTCCCAGCTCCCCCTCGGCGCGCGGTACTTCCGGACACCGGTCAGGGTAGCGGTTCGGGGCCGCGCCGAAGCGCGGCCCCCGCAAGGCCACCGTGGGTAGGGCTACAGGTACGGACCGGAACGGATGCCGCGGCCCGGGCCGCCCTCCTCCGGCTCGCCCTCCGCCCCGTGCAGGCCCGGCGGGAGCGCCCGCCGCATCTGCTCCAGCTGGGCCCGCGCCGCCATCTGCTGGGCGAACAGCGCGGTCTGGATGCCGTGGAACAGGCCCTCCAGCCAGCCCACCAACTGCGCCTGGGCGATCCGCAGTTCGGCCTCGGTCGGGATCGTGTCGTCGGCGAACGGCAGCGACAGCCGCTCCAACTCCTCGACCAGCTCCGGGGCCAGGCCCAGCTCCAGCTCCTTGATCGAGCTGGCGTGGATGTCCTTCAACCGGGCCCGGCTCGCCTCGTCGAGGGGCGCCGCCCGCACCTCCTCCAGCAGTTGCTTGATCATGCTGCCGATCCGCATCACCTTGGCCGGCTGCTCGACCATCTCGGTCACCGGCAGCTCGCGCGGCTCGTCGTCCCCGTCGCCCCGCCCGAGCCCGCCGGCCGGCGCGGTGCCCACCGCCATCCCGTCCGGTCCGACGATCAGCACCTTCGGGCTGTCCTCTGATCTCCCGCCCGCCGCCTGTGACGCCTGGAAGGGATCCTGGTTCGACCGCTCGTTCATCGGGTTGGTCATAGCTCCTTCATATGCTCCGTCCGCCACGGAGGTCAACGAAGCCGGTCCGCCGATCGTCCCGCCCCGACCGGCCCCGCTCCGTTTCGGTGCCGTCCCCGCCCGTGTTCCGCTCCTACCCCGTCACCGCCGGCGCAGACGCAGCCCGACCAGGCCCAGGCCCAGGCCGATCAGCCCCAGCCCGGCCCCCAGCGGGAGCAGTCGCACGGACGGGTCGCTCCAGTGCAGCGAGGGCACCGCCGGCACCACCGGCCCGGCCGCCAGCACGCCGTCGGCCCCCGCCCCCGCGGGCGCCTCCGGGTCCGCCGCCACCGCGTCCCCGTCCGTCACCGCACCCGGGTCCGCACCGGGCAGCGCCGCGTCCGGCACCGGCAGCCCGTTCACCGTGCCGTCCCCTCCTCCGGCCCCCGCCCCGCTGCCCGTCCCGTCGTCCGAGGGCTCCGGCGACGACGGGAGCTGCGGCACCACCGCCTGCTGGTGCCGCCCGTGCCCGACCGCGACGGGGGCGGGCACCGAGGACGGCACGGGCTCCACCGACGCCTCGGGGGACGCCGAGGGCGAGGGATCCGGGGACGGCGGGGCGGAGCCGGACGGAGACGAGGACGGGGACGGGGACGCCGAAGGAGAAGAAGAAGGGGAAGGGGACGCGGACGGGAGCGGGGACGGCTCGACCGACTCGACCGGGTCCGCCGGCTCCACCGGGGCAACCGGGACCGCCGGGGCGCTCGACGCGGCCGGGGCGGTGCGGGTGGCGGTGGCGGACGGGGGCGTGCTCGCGGTCGGCGCCGAGGGGACGGGCGGCGCGGGCGGCCCGGATATCGCGCCGCCCGGTGCCGGGACCACGGGTACCGCCGTGGCCCCGGCCACCTGCTGCCGCGCGGCGTCCAACTGCGCCCGGGCCTGCTGCCGGGCCGCGTCCAGCTGTGCCTGCGCCTGCTGCCGGGCCCCGGCCGCCGGGTCGGCGGCCAGGGCCGGGGCGGCCAGCAGCAGCGGGACCGCCACCCCGGTCAGCGCCGCCCAGCGGCGCAGCGCGGGCGGGCGGGCGGTGGCACGGGCCGGGACGGCGGGCGCGGGGCGGCGGCGAGCGAGCATGGAAAGCAGGTCCTCCCGACGGCCGCCCGCGGTGGGACGCGGGCGGAGGCGGAACAGCTTGTGACCAGACTCACATACTCGGGCACTCCGGGCATTTCGACCCTCAGCGGGCGGCTCCGGGCACCTCCAGGAGCACCTTGCCGACCTGGGCGCCGGACTCGATCACCCGGTGCGCCTCGGCGGCCTCGGTGACCGGCAGGACCCGGTCGACCACCGGGCGGACGGCGCCCGCCTCGATCAGCGGCCAGACGTGCTCCCGGACGGCGGCGACGATGGCGGCCTTCTCCCCGAGCGGGCGGCCGCGCAGGTTGGTGGCGACCAGCGCGGCCCGCTTGGCCAGCATGGCGGAGAGGTCGACCTCGGCCTTGGTGCCGCCCTGCAGGCCGATCACCACCAGGCGGCCGTTGACCGCCAGGGCGTCCACGTTCCGCTGCAGGTACTTGGCGCCCATGATGTCCAGGATCACGTCGGCCCCGGCGCCGCCGGTGGCCTCCCGGACCACCTCGACGAAGTCCTGCTCGCGGTAGTCGACCAGGACGTCCGCGCCCAGCTCGGCGCAGCGGGCCAGCTTCTGCGGGCTGCCCGCCGTCACCGCGACCCGCGCGCCGACCGCCTTGCCCAGCTGGATCGCCATCGTCCCGATGCCGCTGGCCCCGCCGTGCACCAGCAGGGTCTCGCCGGGCCGGAGGTGGGCGACCAGGAACACGTTCGACCACACCGTGGCGGCCACCTCCGGCAGGCCCGCCGCCGTCACCAGGTCGACGCCCTCGGGAACCGGCAGCAGCTGCCCGAACGGGACCGCGACCTTCTCCGCGTACCCGCCGCCGGCCAGCAGCGCGCAGACCTCGTCGCCGACCGCCCAGCCGGACACCCCGGGGCCGAGGGCGGCGATCCGCCCCGAGCACTCCAGCCCCGGGTAGGGGGAGACCCCGGGCTTCGGGCTGTAGAGGCCCTGGCGCTGCAGGAGGTCGGCCCGGTTGACGGCGGTGGCCGCCACCTCGACCAGGACTTCGCCCTCACCGGGCACGGGATCCGGCACGTCGGCCCAGCGCAGCGCTTCCGGCCCGCCGAACTCAGGAAGAGTCATTGCATGCATGCCCCCGACGCTACTGCGGCCGACCGCGCGGACGGCCGGTTTCCGCGCGGTCGGCGGGGCCCGTCCGCCGCGGTGTCGACGGACACTCCGTCAGGGCGCGCGCGGGCGGCCCGACAGGGTGGCGACACTCCGGCCCCGGCGTCACCCCGGGGCGGGCGGACCCCCCATCCTTGTCCCTGTGCCGACATCCATCCCGCCCCAGGACACCGGTGCCCGACCGTCCCGTCTGACGCTCAGTCGCTTCCGGGACGCGGGCACCGACACCACCGACCCCACCCGCCGGATCGCCCTGCCGTCCCGGCCGACCCGGCCGCCGACCCGCCAGGTGGCCCGCCGGCTGCTGCTCGCGCTGGGCGTGCTGGTGGTCACCACGCTGATCGTGTACGCGGACCGCGCGGGCTACCACGACAGCGCGGACCCCTCGGTCAGCCTCCTCGACTCGGCGTACTACGCCACCGTCACCCTCTCCACCACCGGGTACGGCGACATCACCCCGGTGAGCGACAGCGCGCGACTGGTGAACATCTTCGTGATCACCCCGCTGCGCGTGCTCTTCCTCATCATCCTGGTCGGCACGACTCTCGAAGTGCTCACCGAACGCACCCGCCTGCAGTGGCGGATCGAACGCTGGAGGCACACCGTGCGGGACCACACCGTCGTCATCGGCTACGGCACCAAGGGCCGCAGCGCCGTGGACACCCTGCTCGGGCAGGGCGTCCCGAAGGAGTCCATCGTGGTGGTCGACCCGCAGGCCAAGGCCGTCGACCAGGCCACCCACGACGGGCTGGTCGGCGTGCTCGGCGACGCGACCCGGGCCGCCACCCTGATCCGGGCCGAACTGCCGCGCGCCGCCCAGGTGGTGGTCGCCCCCGAGCGCGACGACACCGCCGCCCTGATCACCCTGACCGCCCGTCAGCTGAACAAGGGCGCCACCGTGGTCGCCGCCGTCCGCGAGGACGAGAACGCCCCGCTGCTGCGGCAAAGCGGCGCGGACGTGGTGGTCACCTCCTCCAGCTCCGCGGGCCGGCTGCTGGGCATGTCGATGCTCAGCCCGAACGCGGGCGCGGTGATGGAGGACCTGCTGACCTACGGCAACGGCCTGGACGTCGCCGAGCGCCCGGTCACCAAGGCCGAGGCCGGGCTCAGCCCGCGCGAGCTGGACGACCTGGTGGTGGCGGTGGTCCGCGGCCGCCGGGTGCTCAACTACACCGAGCCGGAGGCCGCCGTGCTGCAGCTCACCGACCGCCTGATCGTCATCAAGCCGGGCACCCCGGTCACCCACTGACCGGGAAGGACGGCGCGCGAAGGACGGCGGGAGGCGGAACCGGGGCCGCTGGTTCCGCCTCCCGCCGTTCCACGTGGAACATCCCGCTCAGGACAGCGGCAGCGCCAGCACCTCCGCGCACTCCCCCGCCGCCAGGCCGCCGGGCGGGACGACCGCCAGCGCCTCGGCCCGGGCCAGGCCGCGCAGCATCGCCGGGCCGTCGTGCGGCAGCGGGACCAGCCCGGCGGCACTCCGGCGCACCGGGTGCAGCCGGGTGTCGACCGGGTGGCCGGGCAGCGCGGCGGCCAGCGGCTCGGCCGGACCGGCGGCCGGTGCGGTCCGGCCGGACAGCGCGTGCAGCAGCGGCAGCGCCAGCGTGACGGTGCCGGCCACCGCGGCCAGCGGATTGCCGGGCAGGCCCACCAGGTGGCGACCGCCGGGCAGCACTGCCAGCAGCATCGGGTGCCCGGGCCGCACCGCCACCCCGTCCACCAGCGGGTGCCCGCCGGTGGCCTCCAGCGCGGCGTGCAGGAAGTCCACCGGCCCGGCGGCGGTGCCGCCGGTGGTGAGCACCAGGTCCGCGGGCGAGTGCCGGATCGCGTCCCGCAGCAGCCCGAAGTCGTCCCGGACGTAGCGGCTGCCCAGCAGTTCGGCCCCCGCCCCGGCCAGCCAGGGCGGCAGCAGCGGGCCCAGCGCGTCCCGCACCCGCCCCGGGCCGGGCAGGCCCGCCACCAGCAACTCGTCGCCCAGCACCAGCAGTTCCACGGTCGGGCGGCGGTGCACCGCCAGCCGGTCGTGCCCGGCGGCGGCGGCCAGCCCGAGCACGGCCGGCGTCACCGGCAGCCCCGCGGGCAGCAGTTCCTCACCCCTGCCGCACTCCTGCCCGCGCGGCCGGACGTCCTGCCCGGGCACCACCTCGCCGCGCAACTGGGCCGCGCCGTCCGGCAGTTCGGTGAGCGCCCCGTGCTCGCGCCGGAGCACCCCGGTGGCACCGGGCGGCAACTGGGCGCCGGTGGCGATCTCCACCGCCGCGCCGTCCGCCAGCGGCAGGCACGCCTGTCCCGCCAGCACCCGGCCGGACAGCCGCCACGGCCCCGGACCGGCCACCGCCCAGCCGTCCATCGCCGAGGTGTCGAAGGCCGGCAGGTCGGTGAGCGCCGCCAGCGGCTCGGCCAGCGTCCGCCCCGCCGCCGCCGCCAGTTCCACCCGCTCCACCGGCAGCGGCCCCGGCACCGCCGTGCGCGCCGCCCGCCGGGCCGCCGGCCACGGGCAGCCGCGCAGGGTGGCCCCCGCGGAGGTCACCCGGACCTCGTCGGCCGGACCGACCGGAGCCCGGTTCATCGCCCGTCCGCGGCGTCGGGCCCGGCCTCGGCACCGGCCGCCGCGGCGGCCCAGCGCTCGGCCAGCGCCGTCACCTTGGCGTTCGCCTCGGCCACCGCCGCCGCTCCGCCGCCGTTCGCGGCCGCCGCGTAGCCGACCAGGAACGCGGTGAGCGGAGCGGCGGGGCGCTCGACGCCGTGCGCGACCACCCGGGTCATGTCCAGCAGCCCGCGAACGTCCACCGCCAGGTCCAGGCCCAGTTCGGCACCGGCCGCGGTCATCCACTCGTCCAATGTGCGCTCCATGACGCCCATGCTGCCCGATCCGCCCGCCCGCAAGCCGCTTCCCCCGTGAGCGCCACGCGTCGTTTCCCTCACCGCCCGCCCCCGGCCCCGGTGAACGGCCCGCCGCGCCCCGTCAGCCGCGCCCCGCCCGGTCGCGGGCCGCGGCGAGTTCGTCCCAGGTGTCGCAGTCGAAGGCGGCGCCCGCCGGGTCGGGCAGCCGGGTCAGCCGCAGCGGAGCGAGCAGGCCGCGCAGCGGGCGGCCGGCCGGGTCGCCGAGCGCGGTGCGGGCCGCCCGCAGGGGCGCGGTGCGGTAGGCGGCGGCCAGCGGCTGGTCGCAGCCGTCGGCGTCGACCAGCAGGGCCCCGTCCCAGCGGTCGCCCCCGTCCCCGTCGAGCGCGGCCAGCAGCCGCCGCACCGTCGCGGCGTCCAGGAACGGCAGGTCGGCGGCGAGCAGCAGGACCCGGGGCGCGGTCACCGCGGGCAGTGCGGCGGCCACCGCCGCGAGCGGGCCGCCGCCCGGCGGGTCCTCGCGCAGCCAGCGGACCCCGGCCCGTTCGGTGGGCCGCTCGGGGCCGACCACCAGGGTCCGCCGGGCGTCCGCGCAAGCCGCCAGCACCCGGTCCAGCAGGGTGCGCCCGCCGACCGTCAGGGCGGGCTTGTCGGCCCCGCCGAGCCGCCGGCCCGCCCCGCCGGCCACCACCACCGCGTCGTACCCGTCGTCCGTCACCCCGGCAGTATCACTGCTCGCCGTCGACGATCTCCGCGTCGACCACCTCGTCGTCGGCGGCGTCGTCGCCCCGAACGCCCCGAACGCCCCCGGTGCCCCGGTCCGCCGCCCGGCGGCGGGCGACGTTCGCGGCCGCGCCGTGCTCCAGGATGGCCGGCAGGGTCAGGCCGCCGTAGCGCTCGTTCATCGCGGCGGCCAGCGCCTCCGCGTCGTCGGGGTGGTCGTGCAGCGCCTCGTCGAAGTCGCGCAGGTAGCCGGCGGTGAAGGCGAGCACCCGGTGCGCGGCGTCGTCCGTGCCGGGGGCGCGGTGACCGGCGATCACCCGGTCGACGCCGAGGTCGGCGATCCGGCCCAGGTTGTGCGACCACTGGCCGCGGGCGTCCGGATCGGTGTCGGCGGTCCAGACGTGGGTGCCGTTGTAGACGAAGTCGCCCGCGACCACGGTGCGGATGCTCGGCAGGTGGGCGACGGTGGAGCCCGCGCTGTCGCCCTGGCCGAGCTGCAGGATCCGGATCAGCTGGCCGTCGATCATCAGCGGCTGCGGCATCAGCAGCCCGGGCAGCAGCGGCTGGTCCGGGATGTCGTCGCCGTACACCGGCTTCCACTGCGCGACCTTCGCCGCCGCGGTCTGCCCGATGCCCTCCACCACTGAGGGCGCGGCCAGCAGTTGCGCGGCCGGGAACAGCCGCAGCACCTCCTCCGCGCCGAAGTAGTGGTCGGGGTGCTGGTGGCTGACCACGATCGCCAGCAGCTCGCGGCCCTTGCCGGCGATCCACTCGGCGAGCTCGCGCCCGGCGCTGCGGGTCAGCTGGGCGTCGACCAGGATCGCCGTGCGCTCGCCCATGATCAGGCTGGAGGTGGCGAAGAACGCGCTCTCCGGTCCGGTGAAGACCTCGACCTCCAGCGGGCGGAAGGCCGGCGCGGCGCCCGCCCGGTGGCCGTGGGCGCTCTCCTCGGGCAGTGACGCGGTCACGGCTGCTCCCCTGGTCGGTGCGGCGGCGGGCACGGGCCGGCCCGTCCCGTCCAGCCTGGCCGGAAGGCCCCCGCGCCGCCGGGTGGGAGCGCCCAGGAGGGTGATCACCGCAACCCCCCGGCCCGCCACGGGCGTCGACTATTGTCGTGGGTCCCCGCACCGCCGGGCACCTCGTGCACACACCACCCCGGGAGTACCTGATGGACCGGCTCGACAACACCGTCCGCGACTACGCCTGGGGTTCGACCACCGCCATCCCCGAGCTGCTCGGACGGCCCGCCACCGGTACCCCCCAGGCCGAGCTGTGGATGGGCGCCCACCCCGGGGCGCCGTCCCGGGCCGACCGCGGTGGCGGCCCGGTCCCGCTGGACCGGCTGATCGCCGCCGACCCGGTCGGCGAGCTGGGCGCCGCGTCCGTCGAACGGTTCGGGCCGACGCTGCCGTTCCTGGCCAAGGTGCTCGCCGCCGCCCTGCCGCTCTCCATCCAGGCCCACCCGACCAGGGCGCAGGCCCGGGCCGGGTACGCCGACGAGGAGGCCCGCGGCATCCCGCTGGACGCCCCGCAGCGCAACTACAAGGACGACAACCACAAGCCCGAACTGATCTGCGCGCTCAGCGAGTTCGAGGGCCTGTGCGGCTTCCGCACCCCCGCCGGAGCGGCCGCCCTGATGGCCTCGCTCGACGTCCCCGGGCTGGAGCCGCTGATCGACCTGCTGCACACCAAGCCCGAACCGGAGGCGCTCGGCGGGGCGCTCGCCGCGGCCCTGGGCCTGACCGACGACGCGGGCCGCGAGACGGTGGCCGCCGTCGCCCGCGCGGTCACCGCCGCCGCCCCGGCCGACCCGACCGGCGAGCTCGCCGGGTACGCCTTCGCCGCCGCCGAGCACCCCGGCGACCCCGGGCTGGTCGCCGCGCTGCTGCTCAACCACGTCCGGCTGCAGCCCGGCGAGGCGCTCTACCTCGGCGCCGGGCTCCCGCACGCCTACCTGCGCGGTACCGGCGTCGAGATCATGTCCAACTCCGACAACGTGCTGCGCTGCGGCTTCACCCCCAAGCACGTGGACGTCCCCGAGCTGCTGAAGGTGGTCGACTTCCGGGCCGGCCGCCCGGAGGTGCTGCGCCCCGAACCCGGCCCGGACGGCGAGCGGCACTACCCGGTGCCGATCGACGAGTTCCGGCTCTCCCGCTACAAGCTCACCGACCGCCCCGCCACCCTGCCCGGCGACGCCCCGCAGATCCTGCTCTGCACCGCCGGAACGGCCCGCCTCGCCTCGGGCGGCCAGGAGTTGACGCTGCGGCACGGCGAGTCCGCCTTCCTGCCGGCCGACGGCACCCCGACCCTGCTCACCGGCCCCGGCGCGACCGTCTTCCGCAGCACCGTCACGCTCGGCCGGAGCAGCTAGAGCGGGTGGCGCGCCTGGTAGGCCAGGCGCGGGCCGGCGTCCGCGCCGAGGGCGGTGAGCAGTTCGTCCAGGGCCAGGAACCAGGCCCAGCGCTCGCCGCCGCCCGCCCGGGCCAGGGCCTCGACCAGCAGGTCCTCCAGCTCCGGGACGCGCTTGTCCTTCCACACCTTGTCGGCCAGCGCGACCAGCAGGTCCTCGGCGGTGGAGGACGGGCCCCAGTCGGCGTGCCCGGCCGCGAACCGGGCCAGCTCCGGGGCCACCCCCGCCGCCAGCAGCAGCTCCCGGCCGGCCGGCTCGTGCGCCGAGCCCGGGCCGGACAGCTCGGAGCGGTGCACCGCCTTGCCGATGTCGTGGGTGGCCGCCCCGAACAGCACCGCCGGCCGGTCCACCGCCAGCTCCGGGCAGCGCTCCGCCGTCCAGTCCGCCAGCCGCGCCGCCACGTCGTGCACCAGCCGCAGGTGCGCCACCAGCCGGGGCGGCGCCCCCGCCCCGGTCAGCAGCGCGACCGCCTCGTCCGGCAGCGGGAGCAGTTCCAGGTCCTCGTCCATGGCGGGCGACCCTACCCGACCCGGTTAATCGCTTGACCGTGCACCGGCGAGACGGCTGCACTGAACCGGACAGGCGACCGCGACCGCGGAAGGCGGCGGCATTGATCGACATCCGGCCCACCACCGAGCAGGACCTCGACCTGTTCGTCGAGACCATGCACGCCGCGTTCGGGATGTTCGTCGACCCGCCCGGCGAGGGCGGCACCGGCGTCTGGTGGTCGGCCTTCGAGCCGGAGCGCGGCCTGCTCGCCCACGACGCGGACGGCCGGCCGGTCGGCACCGCCGGGGCGTACACCTTCGAACTCACCCTGCCCGGCGGGCGGATCGTCCCGGTCTCCGGGGTGACGGCCGTCGGCGTGCTGCCCTCGCACCGGCGGCGGGGCGTGCTCACCGCGCTGATGCGCCGCCAGCTCGCCGAACTGCGCGGGCGCGGCGAGGTGCTGGCGGTGCTGCTCGCCTCCGAGTCGGTGATCTACCGCCGCTTCGGCTACGGGCCCGCCACCTCCACCCAGAACTACGCCGTGCCCCGGCAGCGCGCCGCGCTCGCGCCGCTCCGGGCCGGGGACGCCGACCCGGGTACGGTCGAACTGCTGCACCGCGACAGGGCGGTGGAGCTGCTGGAGCGGGTCTACGACGAGTACCGGCGGCTGCGCCCCGGCTCGGTCTCCCGCCCGCACCGCTGGTGGGAGCGCGGCGCCGGCCAGCCCCCGATCGCCCCCAAGCCCCGCTACGTCGCCCTGCACCGGGACGCCGCCGGCCGGCCCGACGGCTACGCCAGCTACCACGTCGACGACGACCGCACGCTGCGGGTCGACGAGACCGTCGCCGTCACCGACGCCGCGTACACCGCGCTCGCCCGCTACCTGCTCGGCCACGACCTGGTCCAGCGGGTGGTGTTCCGGCACGTCCCGCCGGACCACCCGCTGCCTTGGCTGCTCGCCGACCACAGCGCCGGCCAGCCCGAGAAGTACACCGACTGGCTCTGGGCCCGGGTGCTGGACGTCCCCGGCGCGCTCACCTCCCGCGGCTGGAGCGCCGACGGGGAACTCGTCCTGGACGTCGACGACCCGTTCCTCGGCGAGCACCACCGCCACCTGCTGACCGTCCGCGGCGGCGAGGCCGCGTGCGTGCCCACCGACCGCGAACCCGACCTCTCGCTCGACGTCAGCGACCTCGGCTCGATCCTGCTCGGCGGCACCGCCCCCAGCACCCTGGCCCGGGCCGGCCACCTCCGCCTCCACCACCCCGACGCCGCCGCCCGCGCCGACGCCCTGTTCCGCGCCGAGCGCGCCCCGCACTGCCTGCACTGGTTCTGAGCACCCCGCCCCGGGAAGGGGCGGCGCTCAATCCGTCCGCGTCCCCCGGCCGCCCGGGGCCGAGCCGGTCAGCGCCGGCTCGGCCGCCGCAGGAGCCGCGGCGGCGGCCGGGACCGGGAGCTGCGCCGGCCGATCCAGCGACTGCGGGGGCCAGCGGCGGTTCATCGCCTTGGTCAGCTTCCGGCCCAGGTTCTGGAACGGCACCTCCACCAGCCGGTACACCACCCAGCAGACCACCAGCAGCACCGCGACGTACCCGGCCACCCACGACCAGCGCTCGGCGAACGGCATCGCGGCCAGCTTGTTGTAGTAGTAGTTGCTGTCCCAGCCGAGCTGCCACAGCAGGAACCGCTTCACCGGCCAGTGCAGCAGGTACACCGAGAAGCTCACCGCGCCCAGCCAGGTCATCACCCGCGGCAGTCGCTTGTTGCGCAGCAGGAAGAACAGCCCGAACGACGCCCACGCCCCCAGGTACGCGTAGGACCAGGCCGGCCAGGTGAAGGTCGCGGTCGCCCGCGCCATCGCGTCCCGGTTGTACATCCAGCCCACCAGGGCGCCCGCCGCCACCACGAACCCGACGGTCAGCCAGGCCTCGATCCGCTCGATCTGCCCGTGCTGCGCGCGGTAGATCACCGTTCCCGCGAACATCGTCGCCAGGATGGTGAAAGTCTCGTACGCGGGCGTCCGGCCGTTGGTGAACACCAGCAGCAGGCCGAGCCCGCCCAGCAGCAGGCCGCCGATCCGGGCCAGCGCCGCGTTGCCGCTGAGCATGCAGACCAGGCCCGCGACCACGATGAGCACGGCCGCGGCCACCAGGTGCTGGAGCTCCGGCAGGGTGTGGGTCAGGCTGTACGACGGAACCCACACGCCCAGGACGAGCGCGATGCCGCCCGCCGTCACCGAGATCATCGAGCTGCGCCGGTGCCAGGCGACCGTGAAGAGGCTGCTGACGAAGAAGTAGAAGAGCATCTCGTACGTGAGCGTCCAGGAGATGCCGAGCGCGTTGACGACGCCGAGCATGTCCGACAGCATCAGGCCGTTGCCCGCCAGCCAGAGCTTGTCGTGCCCGTAGCCGTCGAAGGTGAGCACCTGGTAGTCGTGCGGCAGCAGGAACTCGGCGAGCAGCATGCTCACGATCAGCGCCGGGTAGATCCGGAAGATCCGGCCGATCCAGAAGGCCCGGACGTCACCGCGGCGCTCCAGCGAGGCCGGGATGATGTACCCGCTGACGATGAAGAACGCGATGACCCCGTAGAAGCCGAGGTCGAAGTGCGCGGCTATGGTGCCGCCGTAGGGGATCAGCCGCATGATCTCGAAGTGGTGGGCCGCCACGGCCAGCGCGGCGATCCCCCGCAGCGCGTCCAACCAGCCCAGCCGGCTCCCCGCTGCGGCGGCGCGCTCTCCCCGCCCCGCCCGCCGGGCCCCCCAGCGAGTCAGCAATCCCTTGGTCGTCATTCGCCGGAGACTAACTCATACGAAGCGTCCGCTCCCCGCCGGGGTCGTGCGGCGCGATGCGCGCACCTACAGGTCAGGTCACGTCCCTGGTCATGTCGACGAAGCGCGAGTAGTGGCCCTGGAAGGCGACGGTGATGGTGGCGGTGGGGCCGTTGCGGTGCTTGGCGACGATCAGGTCGGCCTCGCCGGCCCGCGGGGACTCCTTCTCGTAGGCGTCCTCGCGGTGCAGCAGGATCACCATGTCGGCGTCCTGCTCGATCGAGCCGGACTCGCGCAGGTCGGAGACCATCGGCTTCTTGTCGGTGCGCTGCTCGGGGCCTCGGTTCAGCTGGGAGAGCGCGATCACCGGGACCTCCAGCTCCTTCGCCAGCAGCTTGAGGTTGCGGGACATGTCGGAGACCTCCTGCTGGCGGCTCTCGGCCCGCCGCGAGCCGCCGGACTGCATCAGCTGCAGGTAGTCGATGACCACCAGCCGCAGGTCGTTGCGCTGCTTGAGCCGCCGGCACTTGGCCCGGATCTCCATCATCGACAGGTTCGGCGAGTCGTCGATGTACAGCGGCGCCGCGCTCACCTCGGGCATCCGCCGGGCCACCCGGGTCCAGTCGTCGTCCGTCATGTTCCCCGACCGCATGTGGTGCAGGGCCACCCGGGCCTCCGCGGACAGCAGGCGCATGGCGATCTCGTTGCGGCCCATTTCGAGCGAGAAGATCACGCTCGGCAGGTTGTTGTGGATCGAGCAGGCCCGCGCGAAGTCCAGCGCGAGCGTGGACTTTCCCATCGCCGGGCGGGCCGCGATGACGATCATCTGGCCGGGGTGCAGGCCGTTGGTGAGCTGGTCGAAGTCGGCGAAGCCGGTGGGGACGCCGGACATCTGGCCGGAGCGGGAGCCGATCGCCTCGATCTCGTCGAGGGCGCCCTCCATGATGTCGGCGAGCGGGGCGTAGTCCTCGTTGGTGCGCTGCTCGGTGACGGCGTAGATCTCGGCCTGGGCGGCGTTGACGATGTCGTCGACGTCGCCCTCGGCGGCGTAGCCCATGCCGGCGATCCGGGTGCCGGCCTCGACAAGGCGGCGCAGCACGGCGCGCTCGTGGACGATCTCGGCGTAGTACTCGGCATTGGCCGCGGTGGGGACGGAGTTGACCAGGGTGTGCAGGTAGGAGGGGCCGCCGACGCGGGCGAGCTCGCCGCGCTTGGTGAGCTCGCCCGCCACGGTGATCGGGTCGGCGGGCTCGCCGCGGGCGTAGAGGTCGAGGATCGCGCCGTGGATCAGCTCGTGGGCGGGGCGGTAGTAGTCGGCGGGCTTGAGCACCTCGACGACGTCCGCGATGGCGTCCTTGGAGAGCAGCATGCCGCCGAGCACGGACTGCTCGGCCGCCAGGTCCTGCGGGGGGACGCGTTCGAAGCCCTCGCCGCCGCCGAAGCCCGGCTCGCGCTCGCCGTCCCGGTCGCGGCGCTCGCCCTTGCCGGGGAAGCGGTCGCCGCCCTTGCCGCCGTCCCGCCGCTGGAAGCCACCGCCGCCGCCGCTGCCGGAGCCCGAACCCTCGCGGCCCGCCGGGGTGTTCGCCCGGCGGGAGACCGGCAGGCGGTCGCCCGGCACGTCGGGGAAGGAGTCCAGCGGGAAGGCGTCGTCGGACGGCTGCCAGTCGTCCTCCGGCGGCGGGGCGTCCTGGTCGTCGTACTGGGGGCCGGTCACGCGTGTTCCCCGTTCAGCGAGCGGTGCGAGTGGGAGCGGGCCTGTCCGGTGACGTACCGACTTCGGCGCCTGTCCTTCTTACGGTACCGATCCGACAGGGCCCGCCCCGCGCGGGTCGGTGCTGAGCGGCCGCCGGACCGGGCCGGCGGGGCGGTGGGCGGGGCCGACGGGCCGGGAAGGTTATCCACAGGGCATGTGGATAACCGTCCCCAGCCTGTGGAGAACTCCGCCAAAGCTGTGCACAACCCTGTGGATAACCATCCAATCGCCCCAATGTCAACTCGCTGACCTGGGACTACTCCCCGTTTAGCCTGTGCATGAGAAATTCTTCACACGACCAGGACCGCCACCGAAGAGGTGTTCGACACACTCTCCGTCCACAGCGCCAGTAAGTGGCAGAGGACACCTACAGCCATTACCTGTGGATGAGTAGGCTGAGCCCATGCCCGCCCCCGGACCACCCGCCGCCAGACCGCCCGCCGCCGAACGCCGCCGCCACGACCGGGAGATCCTCGCCCTGGCCCTCCCGGCCTTCGGCGCCCTGGTCGCCGAACCGCTGTTCCTGATGGCCGACTCGGCGATCGTCGGCCACCTCGGCACCGCCCAGCTCGCCGGCCTGGGCGTCGCCTCCGCCGCGCTCACCACCGTGGTCGGCGTGTTCGCCTTCCTCGCGTACGCCACCACCGCCGCGGTGGCCCGCCGGATCGGGGCCGGCGACCGGCGGGCCGCCGTCCAGCAGGGCATCGACGGGATCTGGCTGGCGCTGCTGCTCTCGGCCGGCCTGGTGGCGCTCACCCTGCTGCTCGCCCCGCAGGCCGCCCGGCTGCTCGGCGCCTCCGCCACCGCCGAGCCGTACGCGGTCACCTACCTGCGGATCAGCGCGTTCGGGGTGCCCGCGATGCTGCTGGTGCTGGCCGCCACCGGCGTGCTGCGCGGCTTCCAGGACACCCGCACCCCGCTGCTGGTGGCGATCGGCGGGTTCACCGCCAACCTGCTGCTCAACCTCGGCCTGGTCTACGGCGCCGGCCTCGGCGTGGCCGGCTCCGCCTGGGGCACCGTGATCGCGCAGAACGCGATGGCCGCGGTGTACGTCGCGGTGGTGGTCCGCGGCGCCCGCCGGGAGGGCGCGACGCTGCGGCCGGACGCCGCCGGGATCCGCGCCTCGGCCCGGGCCGGCGGCCCGCTGCTGGTGCGCACCCTGAGCCTGCGCGCGGTGCTGCTGCTGGCCACCGCGGTGGCCGCGCACCTGGGCGACGCCGAGGTGGCGGCCCATCAGATCACCATGACCGTCTGGTCCTTCGTGGCCTTCGCGCTGGACGCGGTGGCGATCGCCGGGCAGGCGATCATCGGCCGCTACCTGGGCGCCGGCGACCTGCCGGGCACCCGGGCGGCGACCCGGCGGATGGTCGAGTGGGGCCTGGGCGCGGGCGTGCTGTTCGGGCTGCTGATGGTGCTGGGGCGGCCGCTGTACGTCCCGCTGTTCAGCTCCGACCCGGCCGTCCAGCACCAGTTGTCCACCGCGCTGCTGCTGGCCGCGCTGACCCAGCCGGTGGGCGGGCTGGTGTTCGTGCTGGACGGCGTGCTGATGGGCGCGGGCGACGGCCGCTACCTGGCGTGGGCGATGCTGGCCACCCTGCTGCTGTTCGTCCCGGCCGCGCTGGCGGTGCCCGCGCTGGGCCTGGGGCTGGCCGGGCTGTGGTGGGCGATGAACCTGTTCATGCTGAGCCGGGCCGCGTTCCTGGTCGGCCGGGTGCGCACCGGCCACTGGATGGTCACCGGCGCCGTCCGCGCCTGAACGGCTGGGAGAACGGCCGGAGGGCCGGCCCCCGTGACGGGGTCCGGCCCTCCGGACTGCGTTACTGCTGCGCTCAGGCGGCGACGACGTTGACGTCGAGGTTGGCCTGGACGTCGGAGTGCAGCTTCACCGAGACCTTGTGGGTGCCCACGGTCTTGATCGGCGAGGCGATCGCGACGGCGCGCTTGTCCACGGCCGGGCCGCTGGCGGCCTTGATGGCCTCCACGACGTCGGCCTGGGTCACCGAGCCGAACAGGCGGCCGGCGTCGCCGGAGCGGACGGCCAGCTTGACCTGCAGGCCCTCGAGCTTGGCCTTGACCTCGTTGGCGGCCTCGAGGGTCTGGATGGCGTGGATCTTCCGGGCGCGACGGATGGCGTCGACGTCCTTCTGACCGCCCTTGGTCCAGCGGATGGCGAAGCCGCGCGGGACCAGGAAGTTGCGGGCGTAGCCGTCCTTGACCTCGACGACCTCGCCGGCGCTGCCGAGGCCGGGGACCTCGTGAGTGAGGATGATCTTCATTGTTCGGTCACCCTCTCTTAGCGCGTGGTGGAGGTGTAGGGCAGCAGCGCCATCTCACGGCTGTTCTTCACGGCCGTGGCGACGTCACGCTGGTGCTGGGTGCAGTTGCCGGTGACCCGGCGGGCACGGATCTTGCCGCGGTCGGAAATGAACTTCCGCAGCAGGTTCGTGTCCTTGTAGTCCACGTAAGTGGCCTTGTCCTTGCAGAAGACGCAAACCTTCTTCTTCGGCTTGCGAGCAGGCGGCTTCGCCATTGTGTGCTCCGTTGAGTACGAGATCTGTCAGCGTTTCCGGGCCCGCGGGGGGCCCGGCCAAGCACCGCTTAGAACGGGGGCTCTTCCGAGTAGCCGCCGCCGGAGTTCCCACCCCAGCTGCCGCCACCCTGGTTGCCGGACGAGGGGGCGCTGGACGCCCACGGGTCGTCGGACGGGCCCTGGTTGCCGCCGCCGGAGTTTCCACCCCAGTTGCCGCCGCCCTGGTTGCCGCCGCCGCCGTAGCCGCCGCCACCCTGCTGGCCGCCACCGAAGCCACCGCCGCCGCCGGGACCGCCGGAGCGGTTGGCGCGGGTGACCTTGGCGGTCGCCGAGCGCAGGCTCGGGCCGACCTCATCGACCTCGACCTCGAAGACCGTCCGCTTCTCGCCTTCCTTGGTCTCGTAAGACCGCTGGCGCAGTCGGCCCTGCACGATCACGCGCATGCCGCGCTGCAGCGACTCGGCCACGTTCTCCGCCGGCTGACGCCAGACGTTGCACGTGAGGAAGAGGCTCTCGCCGTCCTTCCACTCGTTGGTCTGGCGGTCGAAGGTGCGCGGGGTGGACGCGATACGGAACTTGGCCACCGCGGCACCCGACGGGGTGAAGCGCAGCTCGGGGTCGTCGACGAGGTTGCCGACGAGGGTGATGACGGTCTCGCCTGCCATGTGGTGATGACCTCTCGGAAAGAAGTTCTGCGGTGCTCGTCAGCGGTGTTCCACGTGGAACACCGGACGCGAGCCCTCCGGCGCGGACGCCGGAAGTGGGCTCAGTGGGTGTCCGGGCGCAGGACCTTGGTCCGCAGAACCGACTCGCTCAGGCTGAACTGGCGGTCGAGCTCCTTGACGACCTCGGGCGTGGCCTTGAGGTCGATGACCGAGTAGATGCCCTCGGACTGCTTGTTGATCTCGTACGCCAGGCGACGACGGCCCCAGGTGTCGACCTTCTCAACCTTGCCGCCGCTGGTGCGGACGACGTTGAGGAAGCTCTCGATCAGGGGGGAGACAGCGCGCTCCTCGACCGAGGGGTCGAGGATGACCATCACCTCGTAGTGACGCATGTGTAACCCACCTCCTTTGGACTCAACGGCCACGGCGTTTCCGTGGCAGGAGGGTTGTGCGCGTCAGCACTGGTCTTCCGGGCATGCGAGCACGCCTCTACACCAGTGCAGAGGTGCCAGCCTACCGGGTCAGCCGACCGGCGGACAAAACAGTTGGCTCCCGGGGTTGTCACTTCGGTCACAACGGTCGCAACCTGGACAGAACGAACGTTCCCTCCCCCCAGGAGGTGGGTCCCCATGGCACAGGCCGCACCCAGGCCGCAGCACCGCCGGCCGCAGTTCACCCTCAACACCGACGGACACCCGCACCCGCGGGAGAACGCCCTGGTCGGCGTGACCGTCCTGCTCGGCGCGATCGCCTTCGTCACCTCGTTCTTCCACAACCTGCACCTCCTGACCTCGTGGACCGGCCTGTTCGGCGTGCTCACGGGGCTGGTGGGCCTGTTCTTCTCGGTGACCACCGCCGAGCGCTTCGCCGTCGTCATCGGCACCGGCGCGGCCGCGTTCGGCCTCTTCCTCGGAGTGGCGCACGGCGGCCTGTTCGGGGGCGTGTGGTGACGGCACCCGGGCGCGGGGCGGGATGAACCCGCCGCCCGGTGCGCAACCCCGGGTGCCCTCCCGGCGTAGTACCTGTACCAGCGGGTGCGAACGGGGGGGCATCATCATGTCGGATCGGTTCCCGGTCGAATCGGACCATTCGGGCGATAGGGTCACCATGGATGGATCCGACGAGGAGGAGCACCGAGCATGAGCCTGCGGCTGCGGACGATCACGCGTGAGGAACACCTGGCTTTCGTGCAGAGCCGGACCTCGGCCAGCCACATGCAGGTGCCCTCCTGGGCCGACGTGAAGGCGGAGTGGCGCGCGGAGAGCCTGGGCTGGTTCGACCAGGCCGGCGAGCTGGTCGGCGCCGGGCTGGTGCTCTACCGCCAGCTGCCCAAGGTGAAGCGGTACCTGGCGTACCTGCCGGAGGGCCCGGTGATCGACTGGTTCGACCAGGACCTCGACCGCTGGCTCAAGCCGATGCTGGCGCACCTGAAGTCGCAGGGCGCGTTCTCGGTGAAGATGGGCCCGCCGGTGGTGGTGCGCCGCTGGGAGGCGCCCACCATCAAGGAGGCGATCGCCGGCCGGCAGGCCAAGCGGCTGCGCGACCTCGAACCCGACTTCACCGAGCCCCGCGCCCTGGAGACCGCCGAGCGGCTGCGCCGGTCCGGCTGGCTGCAGGGCGAGGACGGCGGCGCCGGCTTCGGCGACGTCCAGCCCCGGTACGTGTTCCAGGTGCCGCTGGGCGGCCGCTCGCTGGACGACGTGCAGCGCGGCTTCAACCAGCTGTGGCGGCGCAACATCAAGAAGGCCGAGAAGAGCGGCGTCGAGGTGGTCCAGGGCGGCTACGAGGACCTCGCGGTCTTCCACAAGCTGTACGTGGTCACCGCCGAGCGCGACCACTTCACCCCCCGGCCGCTCTCCTACTTCCAGCGGATGTGGACGTCCCTCACCGCCGAGGACCCGAACCGGATGCGGCTCTACCTCGCCTACCACGAGGGCGAGCCGCTGGCCGCCACCACGATGCTGGTGGTCGGCGAGCACGTCTGGTACTCCTACGGCGCCTCGGCCAACCACAAGCGCGAGGTCAAGCCGTCCAACGCGATCCAGTGGCGGATGATCCGGGACTCCTACGCGCTCGGCGCGAGCGTCTACGACCTGCGCGGGATCAGCGACACCCTGGACGAGGAGGACCACCTGTTCGGGCTGATCCAGTTCAAGGTCGGCACCGGCGGTCAGGCCGCGGAGTACCTCGGCGAGTGGGACTACCCGCTCAACAAGCTCCTGCACAAGGCGCTCGACCTCTACATGTCGCGCCGGTGAACCACCCACCGGTGAACCACCCACCGGTGCGCCGCCCGGCACCGCGCCGCCGCCCGCCACGGCGCCACCTGAAGAACACCACGGGGAGAACGCGATGACCTTGACGATGTACGTGGACACCGACCGCTGGCGGGCGCACCAGCGCGGCCTGCTGGCCGAGTTCGGCGGGCTCGTCCCGGTCGCCAAGGGCAACGGGTACGGCTTCGGCAACGCCCGGCTGGCCGCCGAGGCCGCCCGGCTGGGCGTCCCGATGCTGGCGGTGGGCACCGCGGACGAGGCGGCGGCGGTGGCCGGCGACTTCCCCGGCGACCTGCTGGTGCTCACCCCCCACCGCTCCGGCGAGCCCGCGGTCGAGCTGCCCGCCGGGCGGGTGGTGCGCACCGTCGCGCACACCGAGGCGCTGGCCGCGCTGCCCGAGGGGACCAGGGTGGTCGTCGAGTGCATGACCTCGATGCGGCGGCACGGCGTCGCGGTCGGCGAGCTGTCCCGGCTGCCGGTGCGGCACCTGGCGGTGGAGGGCTTCGCGCTGCACCTGCCGCTGGACCGGCCGGACGGCTCCGACCCGGTGGACGAGGTGTCCGGCCTGGTCCGGGCGATCGACGAGGCCGGGCTCCCCACCGACACCGTCTACCTCAGCCACCTGTCCGCCAAGGACGGGCTGCGGCTGGCCGAACGACACCCGGACACCGGGTTCCGCTCCCGGATCGGCACCCGGCTGTGGCTCGGCGAGGTGGAGGCGCTCTCCTCCCGCGCCACCGTCCTGGACGTCACCCCGGTCTCCCGCGGCGAGCGCTACGGCTACCGGCAGCACAAGGCCCCCTCCGACGGCCACCTGCTGGTGGCCACCGGCGGCACCGCGCACGGCGTCGGCCTGGAGGCGCCCAAGTACGTGCACGGGGTGCTGCCCCGGGCCAAGGGCCTGGCCCGGGCCGGCCTGGCCACCGTCAACCGGACGCTGTCGCCGTACTCCTGGCAGGGCAAGCAGCTGTGGTTCGCCGAGCCGCCGCACATGCAGGTGTCAATCCTGTTCCTGCCCGGCGAGCTCAAGCCGCCCGCGATCGGCGACGAGCTGGCCCTGACCGTCCGGCACACCACCACCCACTTCGACCGGGTGGTCGAGCGCTGAGGCCCCGCCCGGGGCCCCGGCGGACGGAGAAGCCCTGCCCGCCGTGACGGCGGACAGGGCTTCGGTGCGTCCGGGGCCGGAGCGCCCCCGGCTACCTGCCGGGCTGCGGCTCGGCGCCGAGCTCGACCACGGGCTCCGGCTCCTTGCTCAGCCAGTCCCCCTGCGGCGCGTACTCGGCGTACGTCTCCGCCTCGCGCAGGCCGCGGGCCGAGCCGAGCACGAAGCGGTCCGGGGCGCCGTCCAGCACGCCGCCCGACGGGTCGTCGCTGCCGTCCCAGCGGACCGGGTCGCGGTCCGGGTAGAGGATGTCGCGGACCACCATGTAGCAGAGGTACAGGGTGCCGACCAGGTGCAGGGCGATGGCGAAGTGGTACCACTCCTGGTCGATGCCGTGGTGCTTGCCGTCCCCGTTGTAGGCCAGGAACGACCAGACGCCGAGGAAGTACAGCACCTCGCAGGCCTGCCAGATCAGGAAGTCGCGCCAGCGCGGCCGGGCCAGCACGGCCAGCGGGATCAGCCAGAGCACGTACTGCGGCGAGTAGACCTTGTTGGTCAGGATGAACGCCGCCACCACCAGGAAGGCCAGCTGGGCGAAGCGCGGGCGGCGCGGGGCGCTGATCGCCAGCCAGCCGACCGCCAGGCAGCTGAGCACCAGCAGGACCGCGATCCAGGTGTTCAGGGTCTCCAGGTTCTTGCCGTTGCGCAGGCCCTGCATGAGGATCAGCCAGAACGAGCCGTAGTCCTCCTTGCGGGTCTGGCTGAAGCTGTAGAAGGTCAGCCAGCCCTTCCAGTTGGCCAGCATGATCGGCAGGTTGACCACCAGCCAGGCACCGACCGCGCCGCCGAACGCCTGGCCGAACTCCTTCCACTTGCCGGCCCGCAGGCAGAGCACCAGCAGCGGGCCGAGCAGCAGCACCGGGTAGAGCTTGGCGGCGGTCGCCAGACCGATGAAGACGCCCGCCCAGACCGGCCGGGAGCCCGACCAGTAGGCCATCGCCACGGCGGCCAGGGCCACCGCCAGCAGGTCCCAGTTGATGGTGGCGTTCAGTGCCAGGGCCGGGGCCAGCGCGAACAGCAGCGCGTCCCACGGGCGGCGGCGCTGGGCGCGGGAGGTGGCGACCACCGCGACCACGGCGCAGATCATCAGCATGCCCGCGTTGACCATCCAGAACCACTGCTCACGGCTCATCAGGTCGCCGCTGTGGGTGGTCAGCCAGGCCGCGATCTGCATGAACAGACCGGTCAGCACCGGGTACTCCAGGTACTGCATGTCCGGCGAGCCCTGCGGGATCCGGTCCAGGTACGGGTGCAGCCCGTCGGCGAAGCCGCGCCCGGAGAACAGGTGCGGGATGTCGCTGTAACAGGCCTTCGTGTACTGGGTGGTGGCGCCGTGGAACCAGCCGTCGTTGTAGCACGGCGCCTTCTGGAACAGGCCCAGCACGTAGACCGCGATCACGGCCAGCGCGAGGAACTTGGCCGGCGTCCACCAGGACACCCCCAGCAGCGCCCGCCGCCCCGGCGGACCGCCGAACAACTCGCTGCCGGCCTCCGCGACCGGGTCCTCGTCCGCGGGCACCACCACGGTGTTGGGCAGCGGACCGTCGGCCGGCGCGGGGCCGGGCGGCGAGGTCTCGTCACGAAGGCTGGAGGTCATGGCCGACATACTGCCGCACCGTTCCGTGTAGGAGCGAGCGTTGTCGCACAAAGCGCGGTCACTGCTCCCTCGTCCAGCCCGTCGGCGGTTCGCAGTCATGCTGTTCCACGGCGGGCGCCGGCTGCGCGGGCCGCAACGCCAGCCGGTAGCACCGGGTCTCCTCCGCGGTACCGATGGTGCCCGGCCACTTCCGGTAGCCGGCCACGGCCTGGAACAGCACCATCCGTTCGGCGTCGTGGTGCCAGAGCGAGAACACCCCCACCTGGGCCGCTCCCCCGTGCTCCGTCCGGACCCGGTCGGACAGCTGCCGCAGCTCCGCCGGGGTGACCGGCTGCCGGACGTCCGCTTCCGCGACCAGGGCCGCGAAGTCCCTCGCCGCACTCGCACCGGCCGACCGCGCCGCCTCCCGGCGTCCGTACTCGTGCTCCAATTGCACCCCCACCACACCGGCAGCGGTCAGCAGCAGCCCGCCGCTCAGGACCAGCACCACGGTTCGAGCACGCATCGGTTCGGCTCCTCGGACGCCCCGGGACGGCGCCGGAGCACCGTCCCGGGGCGTTGGACGTCGAAGGGTCAGGACATGGCCACCTGGAAGGCCAGCGCGTAGCGGCTGGTACCCAGGCTCTTCGGGTGGTAACTCTCCCTGCTTATGCAACCGGTCGTGCCGTTGGGGCACGGGAAGTCACCGGGGCCGCTGCCGGCCGCCACCACGCCGTTGATCCCCTCGCTCGCATCGCAGAGGCGGTAGCCCTCGAACTCGGTGTTGGCCGAGTAGTACTCCGCGTAGAAGTGGGAGTTGACGACGTCCGACTCCTTGCTGGTGAAGTAGTCGGCCCAGTTGTTCACCAATGCCTGCTGGGCCGGGGTGAGGACCGCCATGCAGGAACTGGCCGAGAACAGCCTCGGGTAGCCGAGCACTACGATCTTGGCGTTCGGCGCCCGGTTGTGGATGTCCGGCAGCACCAGTGCCAAGCGGTCCATGGCCTTGTTGATGTTGCCCTTCACCTCGGCGTCGTCGGGACAGGTCCACAGGGCACAGGACTGCATGATGCCGGGGAATCCGGCGTCGTTGCCTCCTATGGTGAAGGCCACCAGGGTGGTGTTCTCGTCCAGGAAGCCGGAATCGGCCTGCGCGATCTCCCTGAACTGGCCGTCCTGACCCACCTGCGAGGGCACCAGGCCCACCGCGTCGGGATCCATGTTGTACGTGAGCGCTCCGGAGCACGCCACCGAGTGGGCGTCCACGGTCACGTCGAAGCCGTCCGCGAGGGCACCGATGGTGGCGCCTCCGTGACCGGGCAGCACCGCCTTGCGGAACCAGGAGTTGCTGCTCCGCCGACAGGCGTCCCAGCTGCGCAGACCGTAGTCGGCGTCCGTTCCCGTCTCGTAGGCCTGCGCGCCCTCCCCGGACGAGTAGGAGTCGCCCATCTGCACCACGAAGTCTGCCGGCTTGGCCGGCAACGGCACGAAGGCCATCGCGTCCCAGGCGATGTCGTCGGTGCCGTCGCCCTCCCGGGTCAGGTTGTTCAGCTCCACCTTCGGGGCAGCGCTGAACTCGAAGACGCCGAGGTCGACCCAGGCGTTCTTCCGCAGGTACTGATCGGCCTGGATGACCCGGTCCTTCACCGTGGTCCCGGTGTAGATCCGGTAGTGGGCCTGCTGGGTCTGCGAGCCGAAACTGGGCAGGTGAACCACCACTCGGACCCAACCGGGCGCCATCGACGGGGCGGTCCAGGTGCCGGTCACGGTCAGCGGGGCGTAGGCCGTCTGACTCTCGTTCCGGGTGTGGGTGAACCAGTAGTGGCCGCCGAAGCCGCCACCGATCTGATGGGTGTCGATCTTGCCCGGATAGACGTACTGGCCGTTCTGACTGTCGGCGTTGAAGCTGAGCGTGAAATCGCCCTTGCTGGTCCAGCTCTTCGGCAGCGGGCAGCTGTTGGGACCGGTCGTACTGTCCGGCACGTCGTCGACGATCACCGCTCCGGCCGGCAGTCCGCCGGTGCCGCAGTCAGCGGGGTAGGGGTTGCTGGCCAGCGGGCGGGGTTCGATCGTCGCGTAGGTGATCACCTCCTGGCCGCAGACGGTGGCGCAGTCCACCCACGAGGCGGGCTGGTGCCACCAGCAACGCAGCGAGGCCAGCAGGCAGGGCGTCTGCCCCGGAGCGTTACCCGGGGCACCGGTGATGCTCGGGTCGCAGTGATTCCCACTGTTGCAGAAGGTCTCCACCGGGGGCTGCCCGCGTGAGGCCAGACCGCCCGGCCAGTTGCCCTTGGTGAACGCCTGCCGGTACACGTGGTCCACGTAGTCGAGGCGCAGCAGCGGGCTGTTCGCCCAGCCCAGTACCCGCTCCTCGTAGGACCACTTACCCGGCGTCTTGGCGTCGTCGTAGCTGGTGACCAGGAACATCGAGCGGTCGGGCGGGTAGTTCGGGTTCACCGGGTTGTTGCTCCACCCGAGCCCGTACACGGTCGGGTCCGGGTCCTCACCCACCGGGTGGAAGCCGCTGTTGTAGGCCCAGAGCGCGAACCACCAGTTCTCCAGGTACTTGGGGTCGCCGTTGTTGGCGATCACCCCGGCGGACCGGGTCTGGTTCCACTTGTCCTCGAGGATGCCCAGGCCGGCGGCGATGTTGGCCGCGTAGTCGACCGTGACCGCCTTCTGCTGCAGCGTGGTGAGCTGGGTGTCGGTACGGCGCATGCCGTCGGTCACCTGGGAAGCGCCGTACCCGCAGTCCGAGTTGGCCCAGTCGACCTGGTCGATCGAGCCCGAGCGGTTGTAGTAGCCGCCCTGCTCGAAGTTGCCGGCGATGCCATCCGGCGCGTGCGGACTGGCCTGCCACATGTTGGTCTCCTGGGCCAGCACGCCCAGCAGGATCTGGGCCGGAACCCGGCCGCCGCCCGAGAGCGGGTGCTCCGGGAAAAGTGTCTGCGGCGCGTAAGCCGCCAGGCCGTCCCCGTTCCAGTTGGCCGCCCTGGCGGGGAGCATGCCCCGAACAGCGAGGTCGGCCGCCCATTCCATCATCTTCGGAGTGGGCTGGTAGGTCTGGATGCTCGGGTCGTTGCGGGTCACCGCACAGGTGCGATCGGGGTCGGACGGGGTTGTGCTCGGGTCGGTGCCGGCCGAGGTCGAGGCCAGCACGAGCGAGCCATCGGCGCCAGACCCGGACGCCTTCGCCGAGCCCGAGGTCTTCACCGCCGACGCGGCGCCTTCGGCCCCGAGGGCCGGAGAGGCGTCGCCGCCCGAGGAGTTGAGGGCTTCCGGCTGGATGCCGAAGGTCACCTCCTTCCCGGTTGCGACCGCCTTGGCCTCGATGTTCACCGGGACGGCGTCCGTCGGAACCTGTTCGCCGACCGCAGCTCCTGAGGCCTCCCGGCCGCTGGTGGAACTGCTCACCACCAAGTGCCCCTCAGTGGAGACCTCGGCACCGGCCTTGGTGTCCACGGTCGTCCAACCGGACGGCAGCTTACGGCCCTTGGACGAGGCGGTGGCGTGCTCTCCGGTGAGCACGATCGACCCTGCACTGGTCCGGGACAGGGCGAGCGAACCGAGGTCAGCCTGCACGACCGTGGTGTTCCGGCCTGCAGTGAGCTGGTGGACGTCGACCTTCTTGCCGTTGGGCACCGCGTACGCCAGGGACTCGTCCCGGCCGGGGCGGAGTTGGAACGGGTAGCCCTGGCCGGGAACGCCCTTGGCGAGCGGCGCCGCCGCGCCGTGCGCGTCGATGCGGACCACGTCGACCCCCAGTGCGGCCGCGATGGCCTTCTGGTAGGGCACGGCCGAGGTGACCTGCCCGTGGACCTCGACGCGGGAAGCGATCCGGCCTTGGCCCGCGTCCACCGTGAGCAGGCTGGTGGTGCCCTGCCCGTCCTCAGAAGCCCGGTAGCGGGCCAGAACGGCCTGCTCCGAGTCGCCACAGCCCGGAGAGTGATAGGCCAGCGACACCCGCTGGTCCAGCTTGGTCACCCGACCGTTCGTCAGGTCGACCACGGCCGCGAAGCCGCCCGCGTTGAACAGCGCCTCCGAGTTGACGAACTGCCGGGGCGCGTAGACTACGACGGCCTTCGTGCCGGAGGCCGTCACGCAGGACTGGCCGATCCACTGGTCCACGTCGTACCCGGGCTCCGACAGGGTCGCGGCCGTCTTCCAGCCGTAGCCGTCGGACTCGGCCGCGACCAGCACGTGCAGGCCGGTGGCGTCGCCGTCCAGGGTGACCGCCCGGTCACCGGACTGCTGCCAGCCCTTTCCCAGCACCTTGTCGGGATCCGCGAGCTTCGACTTGCCGAGCGGTTTCGGCTGTCCTGGAGCCTCCGGTTGCTGCTGCGCCGTGGCGGTCGGCCCGGGAGCGGCCGCCGCAGATGAGATCCCGACGGAGCCAGGCAGCATCATCGCTACCCCGAACAGCGCCGTACTCCATGTTCGGCGTTTCATGTCTCCCCTCCTGAAGGGTGGAAGCGGTCAACGGCCGATGGTTTCGGCCGCCTTCTTGACCGCGGCCGAGACCCGGTCGCGGACGTCCTTGAGGGCGAGTTGGTTCTGTTCGACGAGCTGCTGCTGAATGACGGACTCGGTCCTGAACCAGATGGCGACCAGGTCGACCTGCTCCTTGCAGTCGATGTCGGCGAGCGCGACCGTGACCTCGTCAGCTGTCCCGCCCGCGCCACCCCGGTCGGTGAGCTTGTAGGCGTCGTACGGCGTATCGACCGAGTAGCCCTTTCCAGCCATGCAGGCGGACCAGTCACGAAGCGCCGCCTGCACCTCGGGCGTCTGTTGTGACCGGTCAGCGGACTCGTGGTCCAGTCGGCTGGCGAGTGTGGTGTCGATGCGGGCGCCGAGCCTGTCGACGCTCTCGCCCTGGCACCCGCCCGCAGGGATGGCCGTCCCCTGATAGGCAGCCGGACCATCGGGCGCACCGGGCCGCATCTCGGTCTTCCCTGTGAGCACCACGGTCTCGGCGCTGCTCAGTGCCGGGAAGGACGGAGCGGGCAGCGACTCGTCGCCCACGCCGTAGCCGTACTTCGCGGCCAGTTCCCGGTCGGTGATCCCGTACCGGCGCGCCATGTTGGTGTCGTCGTAGCTCGGATGGACCGTGCCGGGAAGACGGGGGTTGTAGTCGAAGCCGAAGCGGGCCATGCAGTCGTGCTCCAGGCGCAGCACCGCGGTCTGGATCGCCTGCTGCTCCGGGTAGTTCTCCATGTAGGCGGAGAGTGGGAGCGAGAACCCCTTGGCCAGTCCCCGCTGGGGGACGGCCTGCGGGATCAACTCGGAGGAGGACCCGGTAGGGGTGAGACCTCCAGGAGCGCCGTCCGGTCGATCGGATCCGGAACAACCGGACAACAGGGTGCAAGCCGCAATAACCGCCAGGACCGTGCACGAAGCGCCAATCAAACGCCAGACCGGACGAGACCCGCCGGAAACCATGAAAAATCCCCATTCGCAAAAACGGGAGCCACAGAAAAGGCAGCCCAAGGAATGGAAAAAACCCTCACCCCGATCAGACTCCCCCACCCGCAGACCCCCCACGGCGACGATCGAACCCACTGGGGACCTTGCCGCCACTGACCCGACAGTGTCAAGTGTGATGCACACCACCAAGGGATCCCAATAAAACTCCCCTCTTCGTCCAATCAGCGAAATCTATGATTCACGCACCGGAAGAGGGCCGACCGACTCTCCGGAGATGACACGCAAATCGGACACGAAATCTAGCCGAGGGTTCAACAGATATGGACCGAAAACGGTCTCTTGTCCTATCCGTAGCGATTGTCTCCGTTCTGCTCACCGGCGCCGGAGCCGGCGCAGCGTTGCTCGTCAAGTCCCCCGCTCAGGCGGCGGCCGCCGCCAAACCTCCCGCCGCCGATGTACTGACCGCCCAGGTGGAGCGCCAAGTACTCACCTCCACCGTCGTGGTCCGTGGTCGGGTCACTGCCGGCCAGTCGGTGGACGTGGTCCCCGCCGTCTCAGCCGGAGCGGCCGGAGCAGCCGTGGTGACCAAGCTCCCGCTGAAGGCGGGCGACGAAGTGACCGCCGGAACACCACTGTTGGAGGTCTCCGGCCGACCGGTGTTCCCACTGCAAGGAGGCATCCCGGTGTACCGGGACCTCAAACCCGGCTCCACCGGTGAGGACGTCGCCCAACTCCAGAGCTCTCTACGGGCACTCGGATTCGGGACGGCCCACGACCCTACGGGGACCTTCGGCGAGGGCACCAAGGCAGCAGTCACCGCCCTGTACCGCGCCCACGGCTACGACCCGGTACCGAGTTCACCCGACGGCTCCGATCGGGTCGCTGCTGCCGAAGAGGCCGTGACCGCCGGGCAGCGGGCCCTGGACGACGCACGGGAGGAACTCGCCGCCCAGACCGCGAAGGTGCCGGGCACCGGTGCACCACCACCCGCCGACACCGGGTCGGCGGCCCGGAAGCGGGTGACCCGGGCCACTGAGGACCTCGCCAAGCTCCGTACCAGACTGGCCGCTGCCAAGGCGGCGAGCGGACCGATGGTTCCGGCCGGAGAGATCGTCTACCTGACCGCTCTCCCCGCTCGCGTGAGCACTGTCTCCGGCCGGGTCGGCGCCACCGTCAACGGCAAGGTGCTCAGCGTCTCTGCGGGTGAGCTGGTGATCTCCGGTCAACTCGTTTCCACCGAAAGAGACCTGGTGCATCCTGGCCAGCGGGTGGAAGTTTTGTCCGAAACCAGCGGCTTCCGCACCACTGGAACGGTTTCCACCCTCGGGGATTCCCCCCAACCGTCCGACACCACGGCTGCGGTCGCCGGACGGAACGCACCCGTTCCCGCCGGGCCGGCCGGGTACCCCCTGACCGTTCGGCCCGATGCCGTACTGGCTCCCCAGCTGGAGGGACAGGACGTCCGGTTGACGATCACGGCTGCGTCTTCGGCCGGACCCGTGCTGGTCGTCCCGGTCACCGCAGTGTCGGCGGACGCCAGCGGCCGCACCGTGGTGACGGTCCACGAGGAGGGCCAGCGACACCGGGTCGAAGTGGCAACCGGTATGACAGGCAACGGCTTGGTGGAGGTACGACCGGTCGCCGATGCCGTTCTGAAGGAGGGCGACCGGGTCGTCGTCGGAGTCAAGGACGCCCGCCCGGCTCCTCCGGAAGGCGCCAAGTGAGCTTCCCCGTACTGGAGTTCTCTGGAATATCGCTGACCTATCCCGGTCCGCCCCCGATCCACGCGCTACGTTCCTGCGACCTGGTGGTCGAACGCGGCGACTACCTCACCGTGGTGGGACCGTCCGGTTCCGGGAAGTCCAGTTTCCTCAACCTGGCCGGGCTGCTGGACCGCCCGACCGGAGGCAGGTACCTGCTGGACGGGCTTGACACCGCAGTGCTGACGGACCGCGAGCGGGCAGCCCTGCGCGGACGACGGATCGGTTTCGTCTTCCAGTCCTTCCACCTGCTTCCGCACCGCAGCGCCACCGAGAACGTCGCCCTGGCATCGCTGTACACGGCGGGACGCGGACGCCACGAGACGGCCCACCGGCGCGCTCGTGCATGGGAGGCGCTGGCCCGGGTCGGCCTCGCGCATCGAATGGACAGCCTGCCCACCCACATGTCCGGCGGGGAACGCCAGCGGGTGGCGATCGCCCGCGCCCTGATGGGCGAACCGAGCCTGCTCCTCTGCGACGAGCCCACCGGCAACCTCGATTCGGCCACCGCGCAGTCCGTCCTCACCTTGATCGAGGAACTGAACGACAACGGCATGACGGTCATCCTGATCACCCATGATTTGCAGGTCGCGGCCCGAGCCCACCGCACGGTGGCGATCCGTGACGGCGTTCTGACCGAAACGGTGCCGAGATGAGGGTGCAGAAGGCCGTGAACAGGAGCGAACCATCCCGGCTGCGACTACGCGACCTAGGCTCGGAGGCCCTCGCCGGTATCCTCCAGCGCCCGGCCCGATCAGCACTGACCACGGTAGGCACGGTGCTGGGGGTGGGTACCTTCGTCGCAGTACTGGGGCTCACCGCGACAGCCGAGTCTCAGATCGACTCCCGGTTCAACCTGTTGTCCGCCACCGAGGTGACCGTCGAGGACACCGGCGGGGCCAGGCCCGACCTCGTCCCGCTCTCCTTCCCCCCCGATGCAGACGAGCGGATCCAGCGACTGAACGGTGTGGAGGCCGCAGGGGTCTATTGGAACGTCAGGTTGCCCGACCCCGGGGTGCGGGCCGCTCCGGTCGGTCGGCAGAACGGTGGTGAACAGGTGGCCGTGGTCGCGGCCTCGCCCGGCGTCCTGGCCGCCGCAGCACCGCACCTGGTCCAGGGGCGACTCTACGACACGTGGCACGACAGCACCGGCCAGCAGGTCGCCGTCATCGGTTCCGCACTCGCCGCCCGACTCGGCATCACCACGTTGGAGACCCAGCCCGCCGTATTCATCGACGGACACCCGTTCCTGGTAGTGGGTGTCATGGACGACGTGCACCGCAAGACCGACCTCCTGCTGTCGGTCACTGTTCCCCGGAGCACCGCGTTGCGGCTATGGGGCCAACCCTCCGGCGACCGCGCGAAGATGCTCGTTTCCACCCGGGTCGGCGCCGCACCGCAGATCGCTGCCGAAGCCCCGCTCGCACTGGATCCGCGGCATCCCGAGTCCTTCCGATCCGTGCCACCACCTGATCCGCGGAGCCTGCGCACCAGTGTCTCCTCCGACCTCGACCAACTGTTCCTGTTGCTGTCGGCGATCTGCCTGGTCATCGGATCGATCGGCATCGCCAACACCACGCTGATCGCCGTCCTGGAGCGGACTGGCGAGATCGGGGTCCGTCGCGCCCTCGGTGCAATGGGAAGACACATCACCGCTCAATTCCTCACCGAGTCCGCCTCGCTGGGACTGCTCGGTGGCCTAGTCGGCACCACCACTGGAGTTTTCACCGTGCTCTCGGTGGCACTGGCCCGCTCTTGGACACCAGTGGTCGACCCGGTCACACTCACTGCCGCGCCCGCGATCGGGCTCGTCACCGGGCTGGCGGCCGGCCTCTACCCCGCTTGGCGAGCCGCACGAATCCAGCCCGCCGAGGCGCTCCGGCGGTGACCCGTTTCCTACCGCACCCGCCTCGACCTGAGTCTCCGGTCCAAGGGGCAACGCCCCGGTCGGTGGCGTTGCCCCTTGGACCGGAACAACACCGATCATCCACATCATCCGAGAAGGGGAGACCATGAAGTCCACCATCGGGCGCAGTTCCATGGCCGCTATCGCGGGGATCGCCGCGCTGGCAGCGGTCCTGGTGGTTCCGGGCCAAGCCCAAGCCGCGAACGCCGTCGACTACTACGTCTCGGACAACTGCAACACCCAGTCAAGCTCCGATTGCAGCGCGGGCTTCAACGTCTTGGACGTCTACTACAGCCAGAACGGAGAAGGAGGCCGGGCAAAGTTTCTGGGGAACGTATCCAATTACGACAGCGACAGCTTCTACGAGGGCGCTGTCCTGTACACGTACCACTACCGCTACGCCTACGGCACTTCGAGCGCCGGTGTGAACCAGGGCGTCCGGAACAACGCCGCCTCGGTGAAGGGGTGCAGTTCCGCGGCCAACTACCGCGTCTACTACAGCCCCGCCTACCAAGGAAGCTCGCAGTACATCCCAGGTGACTGGGGCTGCGACAACGTAACGAACCTCGAGTCCTGGCTGCGGAACGAGAACGCTTCCCAGCACTGGAGCTGACCTCACGTCGCACCCGGGGGCGATGGATCGTCAAAGCGATCCGGTGCCCCCGGGTGCGATGGCCGCTAGCCGGTGGTGGTACCGCCGGTCTTGCCGGTGGTGGTCCCGGTGGTGGTGCCGGTGCCGCCGGTGCCGCCGGTGCCGTTGCCGCCCGTTCCGGTGCCGCCGGCCGCCCCGCCGCTCGGGCTGGAACTGGGGCACAGGCCGAGCAGGCAGGACGGGCTGGAGGACGGGCTGGAGGACGGGCGGCCGGTCGGACGGCCGGTCGGACGCTGGGACTCGGTCGGCGACGGGTCCGCCGTCTGGGTCGGCGTCTCGGCCGTCGGGGAGGCTTCCACGGTGGCGGAGGCCGAGGTCGAGGGCGAGGCCGAGGCGGTGGACGGGGCGCCGGAGGAGTCGACCTCCTGGCCCCAAGGGGTCGGTGCGGTGAAGTTCTTCGGGTTGCCCGGGCCGATGATCTTCATGTAGCGGGTGAAGATGTCGGTCGGATAGTCACCACCGTGGACCTCGTTCTTGCCACCGGTGCCCTTGAGGTCGAGCAGCTTGGCCTTGCCCGGTTCCTCCCGCCACATGCTGACCGAGGTGGCCAAGCTTGGCGTGTAGCCGATCCACCAAGCCGACGTGCTGTCGTCGGTGGTACCGGTCTTGCCTGCCACCGGGAAACCCAGCGCCGCCGTTTTGCTGCCGGTTCCGTTCTTCGCCACGTTCTGCAGTACGTCGGTGATGTTGTCCGCGACCGCCGGCTCGATCACCGTCTTCGGCGTCGGCTTGTCGAAGTTCGGCAGGGCCTTGCCGCGGAACTGCACCGCGGTCACCGAGTACGGATCGGTCTGCTGGCCGTGCGCCGCGAACACCGAGTAGGCCGCGGCCATCCGGATCGCGCTCGGTGTCGAGGTGCCCAGTGGAAGGGTCAGCGTGTTGGCCGCCGCCAGGGTGTCGTCGTGCAGGCCGAACTTCTCCGCCATCGCCCGGACCTTGTCACCGCCGGCGTCCTGGCCGAGCTGCACGAACGGCACGTTGTAAGACCACTGCATGGCCGTCCGCAGCGTCACGTACCCCTTCTTCCCGGGGTCGCTGTTGCGCTGGTGGTAGGGCTGGCCGTCGTCGCCGATCGCCTTGCTGCCGTCGGCACGGTAGATCTGCGCCATGTCGTCGGCCAGGTAACGGGAGTCCGGGTTGATCTGGGCCGGCTTGCCGTCCGGGCCGTTCTTGGTGAGGACGCCCTCCTGCATCGCGGTGGCCAGTACGAAGGGCTTGAAGGTCGAGCCGACCGGGACGCCCTTGGCGTCGGCGTTGTTGGTGTAGTGGTTGTTCTCGAAACCCGGACCACCGTAGATGGCCACGATCGCCCCGTCGTTGGGCACCACCGAAGCCGCGCCGACCTGGACGAACTTGTCCTCCTCACGGCTGTCCGGTTTCAGCGTCGCCGCCTCGAAGTCGTCGACGGCTTTCTTCAGCGCGTCGACCTTGTCCTTCTGGAAGGTGGTGTGGATCTGGTAGCCGCCGCGGTCCAGGGCCGCCGTGGTGATGCTCGGTTCCTTGTTCGTCACGTACTGCTTGGCGGTCTCGACCAGGTACGAGATCTCACCGGTGGTCTTGGTGGCGGTCTTCGCGTCGATCGGCTCGGGGAAGTCCTTGCACTTGGCCCGCTCGTCGGCGGACAGCACCTTGGTGGTGACCATCCGGTCCAGGATCCAGTTCCAACGGCCCACCATGCGCTCGTGGTTGGCCGGGCCCAGGCTTGGGTCGAAGAGGCCCGCGCCCTTGAGCAGACCGGCCAGCATGGCGCCCTGGCAGACGTCGATCTTGCTGGCGTCCACGCCGTAGTAGGCCTGCGCGGCGGCCTGGATGCCGGTGGCGCCGCGGCCGAACCAGCTGGTGTTCAGGTAGCCGGTGAGGATCTGGTCCTTGGTCTTCTCACCGTTGACCTTCAGGGTGATGAAGAATTCCTTGGCCTTGCGGGAGAGCGTCTGGTCCTGCGACAGGTAGACGTTCTTGACGTACTGCTGGGTGATGGTCGAACCGCCCTGGGTCTCGCCGCCGGTGGCCATCTTGTAGACGGCGCGGGCGATGCCCTTCGGGTCGATGCCGGAGTCGGTGCGGAAGGTGTCGTTCTCCGCCGCGATGACCGCGTCCTGCGCCGGGCGGCTGATCTGCGAGAGCTCCACCAGCTGCTGGTTCTCGTTGCCGGTGCGGGCCATCTCGGTGCCGTCGGCCCAGTAGAAGACGTTGCTCTGGATCTGCAGCGGGGTCTTCTCGTCCGGCACCTGGACCATCGCGTACGCGGCGCCGACGGCGGCCACGCTGCCGCCGAAGAAGATCAGGAACAGGCTCAGCACCTGCTTCCAGGACGGCATCCAGCGCCGGAAGCCGGACTTGCCGAACCGCGGGTAGTCGATCATCCGCTTCTTGCCCGGGCGGCCGCCCTGCCCGGCGCCGCGGCCGCTCGGCGGCCCGCCCGCGCTGCCGCCGCCGCCCTTGCGGGACTGCTTGCGCATCTCCGCCCGGGTCAGCCGGGGCTGCTCGGCGGTCTCCCGGGCGGCCCGTCGGCCGCCCTGGCCGGGCACCTGACCGGGACCTCCCGGAGCACCGGCGCGCCCGGGACCGCCGGAGCGGCTGGGCGTGGCGGCGCGGCTCGGGGTCGCGGCCCGGCCGGGCCCGGAAGCCCGACCCGGAGCACCGGAACCGTACTCGGGTGCGCCCTCGACCGGGTTCCCGTACGCGTACGGCCGTTCCGGGTCGGGCCTCCGCGGTGGCTGCTGCTCGCCTCCGGGGTTGGCCGACCTGCGCCGGTGTTCGCTCATCTCTCCGCAGCTCCTCGGTCAGGGTGCACAGGCGAAAGAGTACGGCTCCTCGAAAGCCGCCTAATCGGGCATTGGAAGCCAACCAGGACGAACCGACCGGGATTCATTACACGCCCGTTGCCCAGGGGCCTTGTGATTCCAGTTACGCGTGCCCCCCTTGCTCCTGCCGTGACCCAGGGTTACTGTTGCCGATATATCGAGCCGATACATCGGCGCGACACATCGGTTCGGCATACACTGCCGGACCGGGGCCCGCATCCGGCGAGCAGGAACCCTCACGGAAGGAGGAAGGCGGTATGAGCCGACGCTCCGGCGTCCTCGAATTCGCCGTCCTCGGCCTGCTCCACGACGCGCCCATGCACGGGTACGAGCTGCGCAAGCGGCTCAACGTCCTGCTGGGCTCGTTCCGGGCCTTCTCGTACGGAACGCTCTACCCCTGCCTGAAGAGCCTGGTCGCCCAGGGTTTCCTGGTGGAGGACAACCCGGACGTCGAGTACGTGCCGGCCACCGCGCTGAACGGCAAGCGGTCGAAGATCACCTACCGGCTCTCCCCCGAGGGCAAGCAGCGCTTCGAGGAGCTGCTCGCCGACTCCGGGCCGGAGGCCTGGGAGGACGAGCACTTCGGTGTCCGCTTCGCGTTCTTCGGCCAGACCGACCGGGCGGTCCGGATGCGCGTGCTGGAAGGCCGCCGCAGCCGGCTGGAGGAGCGGTTGGAGCGGATGCGCAGCTCCGTCGCCCGCACCCGCGAGCGCTTCGACGACTACACCCTCGAACTCCAGCGCCACGGCCTGGAGTCGGTGGAGCGCGAGGTCCGCTGGCTCAACGAGCTGATCGAGACCGAGCGCGCCACCAGAACCGGACGCAGCGCCGCGTCCCCGCACACTTCGGACGGCCGTGGCCCGGCCGACGGGTCCTCCGACCCGCCCGGGCCACCGTACGACCGCCCGGGGCGCTCCTGACCGGAGCGCTGCACCACCGCGCCGGCCCCGCCGCCCGCGGCGAGGCGTGGGCGCCCCGTGCGCCCGAACAGACAGTCAGAACAGATGTGGAACGAGGCTCCCGCCACAGCACGGCGGGCCTCATGAGATTCAGGGAGCAACCGGAATGGGTTCGGTTCGCGTAGCCATCGTCGGCGTGGGCAACTGCGCCGCCTCGCTGGTGCAGGGTGTCGAGTACTACAAGGACGCCGACCCGGCCGGTAAGGTCCCCGGCCTGATGCACGTCCAGTTCGGCGACTACCACGTGAAGGACGTCGAGTTCGTCGCCGCCTTCGACGTGGACGCCAAGAAGGTCGGCTTCGACCTGGCCGACGCCATCGGCAACAGCGAGAACAACACCATCAAGATCTGCGACGTGCCGCCGACCGGCGTCACCGTGCAGCGCGGCCACACCCTCGACGGCCTCGGCAAGTACTACCGCGAGACCATCGAGGAGTCCGACGAGGCCCCGGCCGACGTCGTCCAGGTCCTGAAGGACCGCCAGGTCGACGTCCTGGTCTGCTACCTGCCGGTCGGCTCCGAGGCCGCCGCCAAGTTCTACGCCCAGTGCGCCATCGACGCCAAGGTCGCCTTCGTGAACGCCCTCCCGGTGTTCATCGCCGGCACCAAGGAGTGGGCCGACAAGTTCACCGAGGCCGGTGTCCCGATCGTCGGCGACGACATCAAGTCGCAGGTCGGCGCCACCATCACGCACCGCGTGATGGCGAAGCTCTTCGAGGACCGCGGTGTCATCCTCGAGCGCACCATGCAGCTGAACGTCGGCGGCAACATGGACTTCAAGAACATGCTCGAGCGCGAGCGCCTGGAGTCCAAGAAGATCTCCAAGACCCAGGCCGTCACCTCGCAGATCCGCGACCGCGAGCTGGGCGCCAAGAACGTCCACATCGGCCCGTCCGACTACGTCGCGTGGCTCGACGACCGCAAGTGGGCGTACGTCCGCCTCGAGGGCCGCGCGTTCGGCGACGTCCCGCTGAACCTCGAGTACAAGCTCGAGGTCTGGGACTCCCCGAACTCGGCCGGTGTCATCATCGACGCCGTGCGCGCCGCGAAGATCGCCAAGGACCGCGGCATCGGCGGCCCGATCCTCTCCGCGTCCTCGTACTTCATGAAGTCCCCGCCGGTGCAGTACTTCGACGACGAGGCCAAGGAGAACGTCGAGAAGTTCATCCGCGGCGAGGTCGAGCGCTGAGCGCAGCGAAGCCTGCTCGCTGTCGGTGCTGAGCGCTGAGCGCAGCGAAGCCTGCTCGCTGTGGGTGCTGAGCGCTGAGCGCAGCGAAGCCTGCTCGCTGTGGGTGCTGAGCGCTGAGCGCAGCGAAGCCTGCTCGCTGTCGGTGCTGAAGCGCCGAGCTGAGTTTCGACGTCGGAGGGCCGTCCCGTTTCGTGCGGGGCGGCCCTCCGGCGTTCGCGTCCGGTCAGGACCAGGCCGCGTTCCAGGTGACCGGGCCGACGATGCCGTCCACGCCGAGGCCGTGGCGCTGCTGGAAGGCGCGGCAGACCTGGGCGGAGGCCGGGCCGTACCAGCCGTCCGCGCTGATCGACCAGCCGCGGGCGGCCATCCGCCGCTGCCACATCAGGACGTCGTCCCCGTGCAGCATCGGCGACTGCACCTTCAGGTACCGGCCGGGCCAGCGCGGCGCCCCGGAGGACGGGGTGGTGGCCTGCGCCGAGGTGCGGGCCGCCGGGATGCCGCCGAGCGCGGGGTCGGCGGAGACCGTCCCCTCCGGGAAGGCCGGGACCCCGTAGCCGTACGGCGAGCCGGGGCCGCGCCGCGGACGGGACTTGAGGTAGACGCCGTCGCCCTCGGTGGAGCCGGTGTCGTTGGTGTTGCCCTCCACGGTCTGGATGGTGTCGGCGTCGTAGGCGTAGACGACGCCGGTGTGGCTGCCGCCGTCGGGGCCGAGGTAGAAGGGGCCGCCGAGGACCGGGTAGTCGGTCCAGCGGTTGTGGTTGCGCCACCAGGCGACGGCCGTGAGGCAGGACGCCGTCATCGGCCAGAGCGCGTCCATGCCGGCCCGGTGGGCGGCCCAGGCTTCGAAGGTGGCGCACCAGGGCTGGCCGTCGGACCACTCCAGGCCGGGGGTCTCGGTGCTGTAGCGCTGTCGGTTGTTCCAGGTGCCGTCGGGGTCTCGGCCTTCGTGCTGGCCGACCTGGCCGAGCAGTAGGGCGGTGAACTCGTCCCGCATGGGAGCCTCCCGTTGTCCGAGGTGGTTCTTCCCTCCCTGGGTGCTCAACGAGCCTGCGGCCGGGAGGTCATCGGTGGTGCGGGAGCGCGCGGGGGGCGTCCGGTCGCCGGATGTTGCCGGATGTTTCACGTGGAACCGACCGGCCTCGTGGCACCCTTGGCGGGTGATCACCGAACGGCCCCCGCGGGAGGCCCCCCTGCTCGGGCTGTTGCGCGGCCGAGGTTTTCGGCAACTGCTGACGGTCCGACTGCTCTCCCAACTGTCGGACGGGGCGTTCCAGGCCTCGCTGGCCGCCTCGGTGGTCTTCTCCCCGGAGAAGCAGTCCTCCCCCGCCGACATCGCCGCGATCGCGGCGGCGACGCTGCTGCCGTTCTCGGTGGTCGGCCCGTTCGCCGGGGTACTGCTGGACCGCTGGCGGCGCCGGCAGGTGCTGCTGATGGGCAATCTGCTCCGGGCCGGGCTCGGCCTGGCGACGGCCGCGCTCCTGCTGGGTGAGGCGCCGAAGTGGGTGTTCATCTCGGCGGCGCTGGTGGTGACGGCGGTCAACCGCTTCATCCTGGCGGGCCTCTCGGCCTCGCTGCCCCGGGTGGTGGCCCCCGCCGAACTGGTCACCGCCAACGCGGTGTCGCCGACCCTGGGCGCGGTCGCGGCGGCCGGCGGCGCGGGCGCCGGTTTCCTGGTGCACCTGGTGGTGCCGGCCGGCCCGCGCGCGGACGCGCTGATGGTCACGCTGTCCGCGCTGCTGTACCTGTCCGCCGCCCTGGCCGCCCAGCGGATCCCGGTCGACCGCCTGGGCCCGGACCAGTTGGACGGGCTCCCCCCGCTGCGCGAGGCGCTGACCGCCACCTGGTACGACCTGCTGGCCGGCCTGCGGCACCTGGTGCGGGACTGCCGCCCGGCGGTGCGCGCGCTGGCCGCGGCGACGCTGACCAAGTTCTGCTTCGGCGTGCTGACCGTCGTGGTGCTGATGCTCTCCCGGTACACCTTCAACAGCGCCTCGGACGAGACCGGCGGCCTGGCCAGCCTGGGCTGGGCGGTGGCGATGTCGGCGGCGGGCATGTTCCTGGCCGCGGTGATCAGCCCGTGGTGCACCCGGAAGCTCGGCCTGAACGGCTGGGTGACGACCTGTCTGGCCGGTTCCGCGGTGCTCGTCCCGGCGCTCGGCCTGACCTTCCGGGAGGCCCCGGCGATGGCCGCGGCGCTGCTGCTCGGCCTGACCACCCAGAGCACCAAGATCTGCGCCGACACCCTGGTGCAGAAGTCGGTGGAGGACGAGTACCGCGGTCGGGTGTTCGCCATCTACGACGTCCTGGTGAACGTGGCGTTCGTCGCCGCGGCCGGCGCCACCGCGCTGGTCCTGCCGCTGGACGGCCGTTCGGCGGCGGTGATGTTGGGCCTGGCGGTGCTGTACGCGCTCGGGGCGCTGCTCTACTTCCGCGCCTCCCGCCGCCCCTGACGGGGGATCGGCCGCTAGGGTACGTGGGCGCACGGCAACCGCCACAGCCGCCACGGGGGGATCATATGAGCACACCGCAGCCGCCAGGGCCCTACGGGCAACCGGCCCCGTACGCCCAGCCGGGCCAGCAGCCGCCACCGCCGTACGGCGGCCCGTCCGGCTACGGCCAACCGCCCGCCTCCGGCTACGGCCAACCGCAGCCCGCGTACGGCCAGCCGCAGCCCCCGGCCCACGGGCAGCCGCCCGCCCCCGCCTACGGACAGCCGCCCGCTTCCGGGTACGCCCAGCCGCAGCCCGCGTACGGCCAGCCGCAGCCCCAGCCGTCGTACGGCCAGCAGCCCGGTTGGGGCCAGCAGCCTCCGGCCTACGGCCAACCGCCCGCCGGGGACGGGCAGTTGCCCGCCTGGGGGCAGGAGCCGCAGCGGGCCCCGGCCAAGCCCGCCGGGCCGGTCACCACCGGCACCAAGGTCCGCCGGGTGGCGCTCGGCGTGGTGCTGCTCGGCATGGTGGTCGGCGGCCTCCTGGTGCTCGCCGCGGCGTTCGGCGCCGGCGACAAGGGGCCGGTCGCCGGGGACTGCCTGACCACCGGGCACAAGAAGGTGTCCTGCACCGCCGCGGACGCCCACTGGCGGGTGCAGTACCGCAAGACCGGCGGCATCCTCTCCTCGCTCAACTGCGGCCGGGACCATCCGGGGACGACCTCCTACGACAGCCAGTACCGGTCGAAGAAGAAGACCACCCGGTACCGGCTCTGCCTGAGCCCGCTGAACGCCGCCCCCGGCACGGTCGACACCACCAAGCACTGAGCCCGGCTACGCCTCCGGCTGCTCCGCCCACCAGGCGCGCAGCGCGGCCACCGCTTCCTCGTGCGCCATCGGGCCGTGCTCCAGGCGCAGTTCGAGCAGGTGCTTGTAGGCCCGGCCGACCGCCGGGCCGGGGCGCAGGCCGAGCAGCTCCATGATCTCGTTGCCGTCCAGCGCGGGGCGGATCGCGTCCAGCTCCTCCTGCGCCTGGAGCGCGGTGATCCGCTCCTCCAGCGAGTCGTAGGTGCGGGCCAGCGCGGCGGCCTTGCGCTTGTTGCGGGTGGTGCAGTCGGAGCGGGTCAGCTTGTGCAGCCGGGACAGCAGCGGGCCGGCGTCGGTGACGTAGCGGCGCACCGCGGAGTCGGTCCACTCGCCGCCGCCGTAGCCGTGGAAGCGCAGGTGCAGCTCGACCAGCTTGGCGACCTCGTTGACCAGCTCGTTGGAGTACTTGAGCTCGCGCATCCGCTTGCGGGTCATCTTGGCGCCGACCACCTCGTGGTGGTGGAACGAGACCCGGCCGTCGGACTCGAAGCGGCGGGTGCGCGGCTTGCCGATGTCGTGCAGCAGCGCGGCCAGCCGCAGCACCAGGTCGGGGCCCTGGGTCTCCAGCGCGATCGCCTGCTCCAGGACGGTCAGCGAGTGCTCGTAGACGTCCTTGTGCCGGTGGTGCTCGTCGCTCTCCAGGCGCAGCGCCGGGAGTTCGGGCAGCACGTGGTCGGCCAGGCCGGTGTCGACCAGCAGGCGCAGGCCCTTGACCGGGTGCTCGGCGAGCAGCAGCTTGTTCAGCTCGGCCTGGACGCGCTCGGCGGAGACGATGGTGATCCGCTCGGCCATCGCGGTCATCGCGGCGACCACCTCGGGCGCCGGTTCGAAGTCCAGCTGGGCGGCGAACCGGGCGGCGCGCATCATCCGCAGCGGGTCGTCGGAGAAGGACTCCTCGGGGGTGGCGGGGGTGCGCAGCACCCGGGCCTCCAGGTCGTCCAGGCCGCGGTGCGGGTCGACGAACTGCCGGCCGGGCAGGTCGACGGCCATCGCGTTGACGGTGAAGTCGCGGCGCACCAGGTCCTGCTCGATCGAGTCGCCGTAGCTGACCTCGGGCTTGCGCGAGCTGCGGTCGTACGCCTCGCTGCGGTAGGTGGTGATCTCGATCAGGAACGAGCCCTCGGCCGTGTCCTTGCGGGCGCCGACGGTGCCGAACGCGATGCCCACGTCCCAGACCGCGTCGGCCCAGCCCTTGACCAGCTTGAGGATCTGCTGCGGGCGGGCATCGGTGGTGAAGTCGAGGTCGTTGCCGAGCCGGCCGAGCAGGGCGTCCCGGACCGACCCGCCGACCAGCGACAGCCGGTGGCCGGCCTCCTGGAAGCGGCGGGCGATCTCGTCGGCGACCGGGGATACCCGCAGCAGCTCCTGCAGGCCGAGGGTCTGCGCCTCGGTCAGCCCCGGCAGGGCGACCCGGTCGGCGGAGCTGGAATGATTGGCGCTGGACGCATTGGCAGTGGACACGGCTCACAAGGGTACGTGCCCGGCCTGCTCCGCCGCCCTCCCGTTTCGCTCCCCCGGTCCGTCCGGCAGCTCCCGGGCCGCAGCACTGCGGACCGGACGGCGTCGTTACCATGCCGGGTGGACGCTCCCGGTGGGGGACCGCCCGGCCGGGTCGGCCGCGGCGGTGCGTGGAGTGATCGAGACGATCGGGAACGGCGAGGACGCGCGTGGACGAGCGGACCGGGCGGAACGCGGCAGTGGCGGCGCGTCGCGGACGGTGGACGGGCCGGCTGGCCAGGGGCACCGCCGCGCTGCTGGCGGGCGGGCTGGCCGGTGCGCTCGGCGCCGCCCCGGCGGCGGCGGCCCCGGGCCTGCTGCCGGCCGCGGCGGCCGAGTACCCGGCGACGGTCCGGATCGACGCCCTCTCCCAGCAGGTGGCCTCCGAGAACAGCACCGTCACCGTCACCGGCACGATCACCAACTCCGGATCGGCGAGGTTCAAGTCGCCGACCATGAAGGTCCGCCAGCCGCAGGCCCGGCCGATGAAGACCCGCAGCGAGATCGAGATGGCGGAGTCCCGGACCACCCCGAGCTCCCTGGACGGCCTCTCGCTGGACAGCCCGGCCCAGCGGCTCCAGGACCTGGACCCGGGGCAGAGCGAGCCCTTCTCCCTGGCGGTCCCGGTCTCCGCGCTGAAGGTCGACGAGACCGGCACCTACGAGCTCGCGGTGGACGTCTGGAGCAGCACCGGCGACGAGAAGGCCCACCCGCTGGGCATCGCCCGGACCTTCCTGCCGTACCAGGGCCGGGAGACCGCCCAGCCCTCGCAGCTGGCCGTGGTCTGGCCGCTCACCCACGCGCCGGTGCTGGTCGCCCAGACCATGGCGGACGCCGACCAGACGCCGGTGCTGCGCGACGACAGCCTGACCGCCGAGCTGACCGGCGACGGCCGGCTGAACCGGATGGTCGAGCTCGGCGCCGACCTGCCCGGGCTGACCTGGGCGATCGACCCGAACCTGCTGGACACCGTGTACGCGATGACCAAGCCGTACCGGGTGCAGAAGCCGGGCACCTCCGGTGAGTCCGCCGGCGAGGAGAACACCGTCCCCGGCACCGGCCGGGACGTGGCGACGGCCTGGCTGGCGAAGCTGCGCACGGCGCTGGCCAAGCCGGGCACCGAGGTGCTGTCGCTGCCGTACGCGGACCCGGACCTGGCGTCGATCGCGCACAACGGCGCGGGGCTGACCGGCATGGACACCGCGCTGCGCAAGGCGGTGACGGCAGGTCAGATCACCACCGAGGCCCGGCTGTCGGTGGACGCCGAGTCGGACGTCGCCTGGCCGTACCAGGGGCTGCTGGACCAGCGCACCGCGGCGGTGGCGGGTGCGGCGGGCGGGCGGATCCTGCTGGTCGACGGCCGGTCGATGCCGGAGTCCGACAAGCTGTACTACACCCCGAACGCGGCCCGCTCGATCGGCAACGGGCAGACCGCGGTGGTCTCCGACTCCGTGCTGGCCTCGCTGTTCCGGCCCGACCTGAACTCGGCGGGCGCCCGCACCCTGGCGGTGCAGCACTTCCTCGGCGAGACCCTGACCATCGCCCACCAGGAGCCGGAGCACCCGCGCGGCCTGCTGGTGCTGCCGCCCCGCACGCTGAGCGTCGGCAGCGCGCAGGCGCTGCACGACGCGGTGAAGGGCGCGGCCGGCAGCGGCTGGGTGGCGCCGACGGTGCTGCGGAAGGTCGCCGAGCAGAAGCCCGACCCGGCCGCGAACGCGTCCGTCCCGGAGGGGTACCCGCGCGAGGCGACCGCCGACGAGCTGTCCGCCGAGGAGCTGGCGGCCACCATGCAGCTCCAGGACGGCGTGGACCAGCTGATGATGATCCTCACCGAGCCGGAGCGGGTGCGCGGCCCGTTCAGCGCCGCGATGGTGCGCGCGATGTCCACCGAGTGGCGCGAGCAGCCGAAGACCGGCACCGAGTACCGGCGCGGGGTGCGCACCTACCTGGACAACCTCAAGTCCGCGGTCCGGGTGCCGAAGAAGACCGTGGTGACCCTGCCCGGCGACAACGCGACGCTGCTGGTCAGCGTGCGCAACGGGCTGACCCAGTCGGTCGGCAACCTGGAGCTGAAGATCACCTCGGCCCAGCCGAACCGGCTGCGGGTCGACTACCCGATCCAGCCCGTGGTGATGGACGCCGGCACCAGCCGCACCTTCCGCTTCCCGGCCGAGGCGCAGGTCAACGGCCCGGTCCAGGTCACCGCGCAGCTGTGGACCACCGGCCCGGACGCCCGGCCCTACGGCGAGGCGGTCGTGTTCACCGTCGACGTCACCTCGGTGGCCAGCGGCGTGACGTACGTGATCGCCGGCGGCACCGTGCTGATGGTCCTCGCCGGCGTGCGGTTCTACCTCCAGCGCAAGAAGCGCCGGGCGGCCGGCGAGGTCGACGAGGACCCGGACCGCCCCGCCGACGGCCCCTCCGACGGCCCCGCGGGCGCGCCGGAGGGCACCGAGCCGCCGTCCGACGCGGACCCCTCCTCCGCCCCGGGTGACACCGATCGGATGGCCGGTGATGAGAAGGTGAACCACTAGGCCGCCCCACCCCCCGGGCGCCCATCCCCCTCTCTGACGTGGATTGGTGGCATGAACGAGCGGAGCGAGCGAGCAACCCAGGACCAGGGCGGAGGCCGACCCCAGGACCGCGCGGGCGGTCCCCGATCCGCCGCCCCCGCGGAGCCGGCCGCCGACTGGTACGTCGCCAACACCTACGCCCACGACCCGTACGCGCCCGAGGCGTTCGGGAGCGCGGACCCGTACGGCGCGATCGACCTGCCGGGCGCCGGGCCCGACGAGACCGACACCCCGGAGGGCTCGGCCGCGGTCCCCGGCCAGAACGACCACGGACCCGAGGCCGCCCTGCAGCTGACCGCCCCCGCCCCGCGCTGGGCGTCGATCGCCGCCGAGGTCGCGGCGGAGGCGGCCGCCGAGGCCCCAGCCGTGGAGGCCCCCGCCGCCGAGGCGCCCGCGCAGGACACGGCTCAGGACACGGCGGCGCGGAGCGCGCCGGCGGGCACCGGCGGGAAGCCCTCCGGCGAACGCTGGAAGGTCACGCCCGCCGCCGAGCCGGCCGACGCCTACGTCGGGGTGGACTCGCTGCTGTCGGAGCCCGCGGACGCGGAGGCCGAGGCGGACACGGGCGAGGACGGGGAGGAGCGCCCCGAGGCGGCGGGCCCGCACCCGTACGTGCCGCCGATCGAGTTCGACCCGCCGCTCTCCGAGGAGGAGGCGGTGATGCGGGCCGACGCGGCCGTGCTGGAGGCGAACGCGGCCGCCGCCGAGGTGGACACCGAGACCGGGACCGAGCCCGAGGCCGAGCCCGACCGCGGCGGCTCGGACGGTGGGGCGGGCCGGGTCGCCGGGCTGCTGAACTCCAGCGCCGTGATGGCCGCCGGCACCCTGGTCTCCCGGGGCACCGGCTTCCTGCGCACCATGGTGATCGCCGCCGCGATCGGCGTGGCCTCGATGGGCGACTCGTACAACGCCGCCAACACCCTGCCCACCCTGCTGTACATCCTGATCGGCGGCGGCGCGCTGAACGCGGTGTTCGTGCCGCAGCTGGTGCGCAGCATGAAGAACGACGAGGACGGCGGCACCGCCTACGCGAACCGGCTGCTCACCCTGGTGGTGACCGGCCTGGCGGGCGTGGTGTTCGTGGCGGTGCTGGCCGCGCCGGTGCTGGTGCAGCTGATCTCGCACGCGCTGATGCGCGACGCGGCGAGCGCCGACACCACGGTGGCGCTGGCCCGGTACTGCCTGCCGACCATCTTCTTCATGGGCGTGCACGTGGTGATGGGCCAGATCCTCAACGCGCGCGGCCGGTTCGGCGCGATGATGTGGACGCCGGTCCTGAACAACGTCGTGGTGATCTTCACCTTCGTGATGTACATCGCGGTGTACGGCACCTTCCAGCACAGCGAGGTCACCCCGCAGTCGATCTCCCCCGAGGGCGTCCGGCTGCTCGGCATCGGCACCATGCTGGGCCTGGCGGTGCAGGCGCTGGCAATGATCCCGTACCTGCGGGCGGCGGGCTTCTCGTTCCGGCCCCGGTTCGACTGGCGCGGCCACGGCCTGGGCAAGGCCGCCCGGCTCGCCAAGTGGACCTTCCTGTTCGTGCTGGCCAACCAGGCGGGCTTCCTGGTGGTCACCCAGCTCGCCACCGCCTCCGGCAAGGCCGCCGAGCAGGACGGCCACCTCGGCGTCGGCCTGGCCGCGTACTCCAACGCGCTGCTGATCTGGCAGCTGCCGATGGCCGTGGTCACCGTCTCGGTGATGAGCGCGGTGCTCCCCCGGCTCTCCCGGGCCGCCGCCGACCAGGACTCCGGCGCCGTCCGCGACGACCTCTCGTACGGCCTGCGCACCTCGGCGGTGGCGATCGTCCCGGCCGCGTTCCTGTTCCTGTCGCTGGGCCCGGTGATCGGCTCCTCGATCTACGGCCTGGGCAACGGCGGCGCGGTCGCCCACGGCACCACCGCGGTCGGCTACATGCTCTCCGCGTTCGCCCTCGGCCTGATCCCGTACTCGGTGCAGTACGTGCTGCTGCGCGGCTTCTACGCCTACGAGGACACCCGCACGCCGTTCTCCAACACCGTCTGGGTGGCGCTCACCCAGGCCGCCACCGCGGTGCTGTGCTGGCTGGTGCTGCCCGCGCAGTGGGCGGTCACCGGCATGGCGCTGGGCTACGGCCTGGCCTACGCGGTCGGCGTGTCCGTCGCGGTGCCGAAGCTGAAGGCGAAGATCGGCAGCCTGGACACCGCCCGGATCACCAAGACCTACGTCCGGCTGGCGATCGCCTCGCTGCCCGCCGCAGCCGTCGGCCTGGTCCTGGAGCTGCTGGCCCTGCAGGTGCTGGACGGCTGGATCGGCAGCGTGCTGACCCTGCTGGTCGCGGCCGGCGCGCAGCTCGCGGTCTTCCTGGTGCTGGCCCGGAAGATGCGGATCGAGGAGCTGAGCGCGCTCACCGGAATGGTCCGCAGGCGGCTCGGCCGCTGAACCTCCCGCGGGCCCCGGGTTGACGTGCCGTCAACCCGGACGAGAACGAACCGCCGGATCCTCAGTACGCTTTCCCTGGGCCGGAGTCGGGGCACACCCCCGATTCCGGCCCATTCGTCTGCTGTTCCACCGGAAGTGGGCAATCGGGCAACCTCCCGCCACTCTCAGAGGTCGTACCTGACGTCCGGTAGTGGGCACAATTGACCCTGCACGGCCGACCGCTCCGGTACGGAGCCGTCGACCGTCCTGGGATTGACCGGGGCGACACAAGGGGAGGCAGGACCACGGTGGCTGACGGCACCAAGGCGATCGTCGACACGTCCGAGGCGGACGGGGCGGCGACCGAGGCCGCACCGACGGACCCGGAGCGCGACGCCGACTCCGAGCGCGGGTCCGCGCCCGGGTCCGACCGCGGGTCCGCCCGCGGCGGGGCCGCCAAGAGCCCGGCGAAGGGCTCCCCGAACGGCGCGGTCAAGGCCGCCGCCAACGGCTCGGCGAAGGCCGACGGCAAGGGCGGACCGAAGAACGGCAACCGGAGCAACGGCAAGGGCAGCGCGAAGGCGGACCCGAAGACCACCCCGCTGCGCGCGGCCAACGCGAAGCCCGCCCCGCCCACCGGCACCGAGACCCCGGACGCCGCCCCGGCCGCCCCGACGCCCCCCGCCGCCGAGGCCACCGCCCCGCTCTCCGCCCAGGAGATCGACGCCGAGCTCACCGCCCAGGGCGCCCGCCCGGAACGCCCCTCCCGCAGCCGCGGGGTGCGCCGCCCGCTGCCGCCGGTCGAGCCGTCCGAACCCGCCCCGCCCACCAGCACCGAGACCCTGGACGCCGACACCGCCACCCTGCCCACCGTGCTGCCCGCCCCGCAGCGGCGCAGCGGCGACAAGATCGGCGCCCGCTACCGGCTGGAGGAGTGCATCTCCGAGTCGGAGACCTTCACCAGCTGGCGCGCCGTCGACGAGAAGCTCCGCCGCGCCGTCGGCGTCCACCTGCTCGCGGCCGGCCACCGCCGCGCCAAGTCGGTCCTCACCGCGGCCCGCAGCGCCGCCCTGCTCGGCGACCCGCGCTTCGTCCAGGTGCTCGACGCGGTCCAGGAGGGCGAGCTGGTCTACGTCATCCGCGAGTGGCTGCCCGGCGCCCGGGACCTCGGCGAGTTGCTGGCGGGCGGCCCGATGGAGCCGTACGACGCGTACCAGATGGTCCGCCAGGTCACCGACGCGATCGCCGCCGCCCACGAGCGCGGCCAGGCGCACCTGCGGCTCACCCCCAAGTGCGTGCTGCGCACCGACGGCGGCCAGTACCGGATCAACGGCATCGCGGTGGACGCGGCCCTGCGCGGCCTGCCCGCCGAGGACGCCGAACTGACCGACGTCCGGGCGATCGGCGCACTGCTGTACGCGGCGCTCACCCACCGCTGGCCCTACCCCGAGGACCGCTACGACCTCCAGGGCCTGCCCAAGGACCTCGGCTGCGTCCCGCCGGACCAGGTCCGGGCGGGCGTCCACAAGGGCCTCGCCGAGCTCGCCGCCCGGATCCTGTGCGACCAGCCCCCGCACCACAAGGAGCCGATCACCAGCCCCGCCGGGCTGGCCGCGGAGATCGCCCGGATGCCGAAGATCCGGCAGCCCGAGCAGCCCGCCCCGCCCGCGCTGCGCGCCCTGCCCGCCGCCCGGCCCCGCTACGCCGGCAACGCGCCGACCCAGGCCCTCCCCCGCGCCGAGGCCGCCCCCGTCCCCGGGCCGGCGCCCGCCCCGGCCCCCGCCCCGCGCCGCGGGCTGCGCCGCCTGCTCAAGTGGACCGCCTCGCTGGTCGCGCTCTCCGCGGTGGCGGTCGGCTCCTGGCAGCTGGCGCAGTACGTCAACAACCGGGACAGCGCCACCGGCAGCCACAGCACCCCCGCGCCCGTCCCGACCGGCAGCGCGCCCGCCCCGGTCGGCGAGAAGCTCACCATCTCCTCGCTCGTCCCGTTCAACGCGTTCGGCGACAACAAGGACGAGCACAGCAACGAGCTGGCGAACGCCACCGACAACAACCCCGCGACCGCCTGGACCACCCAGCGGTACAACGACCAGTTCGGCGGCTCCTACCGCCCCGGCACCGGCCTGCTGATCGACCTCGGCTCGGCCCGCCAGGTCGGCTCGGTGGACGTCCAGTTCATCGGCGACACCAAGGCCGAACTGAAGGCCGCGCCCGCCGGCACCGCCACCGCCCCGTCCCCCGACGACGCCGGCTTCCGCAGCTTCGGCGCCTCGGTCGCGTCCGGCTCCGGCAGCAAGTTCACCCTGAAGCCCGGCAGCCCGGTCACCACCCGGTACCTGCTGCTCTGGCTGACCAACGTCCCGGTCAACGAGGACGGCGGCGGCTTCCGCGGCAAGGTCGCCGAGGTCCAGGTCAACGGCTAGGGCCGGTCTCCGGATCCCGCCGGGCACCGATCACCCCTTGATCCGCTCCGGCGCATCCCCAACGATGTGACCCACGGCCGCCGGAGCGGACGGCCGAACCGCAAGGAGGGGGCGGATGGCCGAGGAGCCCACCGACGCCGAACTGCTCGCCCGGCACACCGCGGGCGACCCGGACGCCTTCGGGCTGCTGGTGCACCGCCACCGGGACCGCCTGTGGGCGGTCGCGGTGCGCACCCTCGGCGACCGCGAGGAGGCCGCCGACGCGCTCCAGGACGCCCTGGTCTCCGCGTTCCGGGCCGCCGCCGGGTTCCAGGGGCGCTCGGCGGTCACCACCTGGCTGCACCGGATCGTGGTGAACGCCTGCCTGGACCGGGCCCGCCGCGGCGCGGTCCGCCGGGCCGAGTCGCTCGACCAGCGGCCGGAGGGCACCGCGGAGCGCGCGCTGGGCCCCGCCGAGGGCGCGGAGAGCCACGCGGTGCGGGCCGAGACCCGGCGCGAGGTGGCCGACGCGCTGACCGCGCTGCCCGCCGACCAGCGGGCCGCCCTGGTGCTGGTCGACATGCAGGGCTACCCGGTGGCCGAGGCCGCCGAGGTGCTCGGCGTCCCGGTCGGCACCGTGAAGAGCCGCTGCGCCCGCGGCCGGGCCCGCCTGCTGCCGCTGCTGCGCCACCTCGGCCCGGCCGCCGCCGCCCGGGGAGCCGGACCGGACGACCGCCCCGCCACCGTTCCACGTGGAACCGCCCCCGCGCCCACCGCCGTTCCACGTGGAACCGCCCCCGCGACCGTTCCACGTGAAACCGGGCCGACCGGCCCCGCCCGAGCGGCGGACGCCCGAACCGCCGGTGTTCCACGTGAAACACCGACCGGACCGGCGCGCGGCGGCACCGACCCGTCCGTCCCCCGGGGCGGGAACCCGAACCCGCCCTCCCCCGTCCCATCCACGGATCCCTCGCCCGCGCTGGAAGGAGATGCGACCCCGCGATGACGCCGCACCCGCCTTCCGAGCACCCCGACCTGGACGCCCTCGCCGACCTCGCCGAGGAGCTGCTGCCGCCCGCGCGGGCCGCCGCCCTGCACGCGCACCTGGCCGACTGCCCCTCCTGCGCCGAGGACTTCGCCGCCCTGAGCGGCCTCCCCGAGCTGCTGGCGGACCTCCCCGCCCCCGCGCTCCCGCAGGACGTCGCGGACCGGCTGTCGGCCGCCCTGGCCGCCGAATCCGCCGCCCGCACCGAGCGCCACCCCCGGCCCGGCCCCGCCGACCCGGCCCGGCCGGCCCCGGCCACGCCCACCGCACCCCACCGCTCCGGCGCACCGCCGTCCGCCCCCGCCGGCTCCCCGTCCGGCGCCACCGGCCCCGGCCGCCCGGCCCGCCGCCGGCGCGGCGCCCGGCTGCTGCTCACCACCGCCGCGGTCGCGGTGGTGGCGCTCGCGGTGGGCCTGGGCGGCTCGCTGCTGGACCGGGGCAGCGACGGGAAGGACAGCTCCACCAGCGCCGCGGCGCCCGCCGACGCGACCGGCCGGCCCTCCGTCGGCGGCTCCCCGGCCCCCGCCACCGCCCCCCACCAGGTCGCCCCGGGCGGCGGCACCGGGGAGGGCGGCCCGGACTTCACCGCCGGCCGACTGCCCGCCCAGGTCCGGCAGTTGCTGGAGGGCAAGTCCCCGCACCAGCTCGGCGCCGCCAGCCCGGACGGCCCGGCGGCGGCCCCGGCCTGCGCGCTGGCCGCCGCCGGGCACCCGGACGAGCAGCCGACCGCCACCGGCCCCGGCCGCTACCAGGGGCGTCCGGTGCTGGCCCTGGTGTTCCGCCCGCCCGGCGGCAGCGGGCCGCTGGACGTCTACCTGGCCACCCCGGACTGCCCCGGATCGACGATCCTGCTGCACAGCACCGTCCCCGCCCCCTGATTCCTCGTCGGCCCGGCCCCACCGCGCCCGGAGTGCGGGCGGTGGGTGCGGCCGGGCCTGGGAATGCGGGAGACTGGTGAGTCGTTGTCCGGGGCGGCGGAGCAGACCGCCCTCCCCCGCGCGAGCGGGACGCCAGGCGAACCAGGAGATGCAGTGAGCGACGTCGTCCGAAACGTGATCGTCATCGGTTCCGGCCCGTCCGGATACACCGCCGGGCTGTACACCGCGCGTGCCTCCCTCCAGCCGCTGGTGTTCGAGGGCGCGGTCACGGCCGGCGGCGCGCTGATGAACACCACCGAGGTGGAGAACTTCCCGGGCTACCGGGACGGCATCATGGGCCCCGAGCTGATGGACAACATGCGCGCCCAGGCCGAGCGCTTCGGCGCCGAGCTGGTGCCGGACGACGTGGTCGCGGTCGACCTGACGGGCGAGATCAAGACCGTCACCGACTCCGAGGGCACCGTGCACCGCGCCCGCGCCGTGATCGTCGCCACCGGCTCGCAGCACCGCAAGCTCGGCCTCCCGAACGAGGACAAGCTCTCCGGCCGCGGCGTCTCCTGGTGCGCGACCTGCGACGGCTTCTTCTTCCGCGACCAGGACATCGCGGTGGTCGGCGGCGGCGACACCGCCCTCGAAGAGGCCACCTTCCTGTCCCGCTTCGCCCGCAGCGTCACGGTGATCCACCGGCGGAACTCGCTGCGCGCCTCCAAGGCGATGCAGGAGCGCGCCTTCGCCGACCCGAAGATCACCTTCGCCTGGGACAGCGCGGTCGAGGAGATCCACGGAGACCCGAAGCTCTCCGGTCTGACCCTGCGCGACACCAACACCGGAGACCTGCGCGAGCTGCCCGTCACCGGCCTGTTCATCGCCATCGGCCACGACCCGCGCACCGAGCTGTTCAAGGGCCAGCTGGAGCTGGACGCCGAGGGCTACCTCAAGGTCGACGCCCCCTCCACCCGCACCAACCTCCCCGGCGTCTTCGCCGCCGGCGACGTGGTGGACCACACCTACCGCCAGGCCATCACCGCGGCCGGCACCGGCTGCTCCGCCGCGCTGGACGCCGAGCGCTACCTGGCCGCGCTGGCCGACGCGGACGAGGCCCCGGCCGCCGTCCTCGCGGTCTGACCCCCTCCGCAGCACCACCCGGCCGCACTCACCACACACCCGCGGCCCCCGCAGCACCCGGCGGAACGGGTGGGCCTGACACCGCGTCAGGCCCACCCGGGCGGGAGCAGAAACAGATCCGCCCCCGCCGTTGTTATCACCGACGCACCTCTCCTCCGACCCCAAGGAGTTCCCGTGGCCGGCGCCACCAAGGAAGTAACCGACGCCACCTTCGACGCCGAGGTCCTCAAGAGCGACAAGCCCGTCCTCGTCGACTTCTGGGCCACCTGGTGCGGCCCGTGCCGCCAGGTCGCCCCGGTCCTGGAGGACATCGCGGCCGAGCACGGCGACAAGCTGACGGTCGTCAAGCTCGACGTGGACGCGAACCAGGAGACCGCCGCGGCGTACAACGTGATCTCCATCCCGACGCTCAACGTCTACAAGGGCGGCGAGCTGGTGAAGACCATCACCGGTGCCCGTCCGAAGGCCGCGCTGCTGCGCGAGCTGGCCGAGTACCTGTAGGCCCCACCGTCGCCGAGGCGGCCCTGGCGGAGACCTCCGTCCGGGCCGCCTCGGCGTTTTCGGGCCGGCCGAGGCTTCGTCAGGAAGCCCCGAGAGCCGGGCCGCCCACCGCCCGTCCTCACCCCCGGCCTCCCGGAGGCTTCTCCCAGAAGCCCTGAGCGCGGCGGCGGCCGCCCGCGGACGGCCGCCCCGGAGCGGAGAACGGCTCCCTCAGAACGGCCGCAGCGCCGGTTCCTTCCGCCGCCCGCCCAGCAGCCGCTCCAGCGCGCCCTCCACGTCCCCCTTCCAGGACAGCGTGGTGCGCGCCTCCAACCGCAGCCGCGGGTACCGGTGGTGCGGCCGGACGGTCTTGAAGCCCACCGCCAGCAGGTGGTCGGCCGGCAGCACGCAGCTCGGCACCTCCCGCCCCTGCGCGCCGAACGCCTCGATCGCCCGGAAGCCGCGCCGGATCAGGTCCTTGGCCACCGACTGCACCAGCACCCGCCCCAGGCCCTGCCCCTGGAACTCCGGCAGCACCCGGGAGACCATCAGCTGCACCGCGTCCGGCGAGATCGGGCTGGTCGGGAAGGACTGCCCGCGCGGCACGTAGGCGGGCGGGGCGTAGAGCACGAACCCGGCCGGGCGGTCATCCACGTAGGCGACCCGCCCGCAGGAGCCCCACTCCAGCAGCACCGCGGAGATCCAGCCCTCCTTCTCCAACTCCCCCTTGCCGGCGTCCTGCGCGTCCCGCCCGCTGACCGGGTCGAGCTCCCAGAAGACGCAGGAGCGGCAGGGGTCAGGCAGATCCGAGAGGTTGTCCAGCGTCAGCGGAACGACCCTTCGTCCCACGCCCGCACCTCCTCCTCCAGGCCGAAACGGTCCAGACCCCCAGTCTGCTCCGGACAGCACGACGGGTGCACGTTTCACGTGAAACATGCACCCGTGGTTCGCTGTTCGGAGCCGCCCGGTCAGGCCAGCGGCAGACCCCGCTCGCCCGGAGCCAGGCTGTCCAGGATCCGGTTCAGGTCCTCGACCGAACCGAACTCCAGTACCACCTTGCCCCGGCCGAACTTGCCGCCGTTCTGGGCGACCTCGACCTTGACCCGGGTCTCGAAGCGGTCCGAGAGCCGCCCGGCCAGCTCGTCGAAGGCCGGGGTGGGCAGCGGCTCGGCACGCGGGGCCCGCTTCTTCGGCTCGATGCCCGCCAGCAGCTTGGCGATCTCCTCGGTGGCCCGCACCGTCAGGTGCTCGGCCACCACCCGGGTGGCCAGCTTCTCCTGCCGCTCGGCGTCCGGCACCATCAGGATCGCCTTGGCGTGCCCGGCGGTGACCTCCCCGGCCGCCACCTTCAGCTGCACCGACACCGGCAGCTTCATCAGCCGCAGCGTGTTGGAGACGTGCGGGCGGGACTTGCCCACCCGGTCGGCCAACTCGTCGTGCGTGCAGCCGAAGTCGCGCAGCAGCTGGTCGTAGGCGGCCGCCTCCTCCAGCGCGTTCAGCTCGGCGCGGTGCAGGTTCTCCAGCAGCGCGTCCAGCAGCAGCTTGTCGTCATCGGTGGCCCGGACGATCGCCGGAATGGCGTCCAGCCCGGCGAGCCGGGAGGCCCGCCAGCGGCGCTCACCCATGATCAGCTCGTAGCGCTCCGGCCCGGTCTGACGCACCACCACGGGCTGGAGCAGGCCGACCTCCTTGATCGAGGAGACCAGTTCGGCGAGCTTCTCCTCGTCGAACACCTCCCGCGGCTGGCGCGGGTTGGGGCTGATCGACTCCAGCGGCAGCTCGGCGAACCGGGCGCCGTCCACCGGGGCGAGCGCCGCCTCCAGGACGCTGCGGCGCTGGTCTCCGGCCAGCTCCCGCAGGCTCTCCGCGGCGGCCTTGGCGGCCACCGTGCCGCGGTCGGTCGGCACCATCGGCACCGCCGCGACCGGCACCGCCTCGGCCGGGGCTCCCCCGGCGGCCGGCTGGGTCGCCGGGATCAGCGCTCCCAGTCCCCTGCCCAGACCCCTGCGCGTGCCACTCACCGATTGCCCTCCATCGAACTGTGCTGTGCCGTCGGCGCGGACGTCTCCCCGCCGCTCTGCGACGGAACGACCGCCGCACCCGCCCGGTGCCGCCCGACCGTCGTCTTGGCGACCTCGGCCCGCAGCGCCAGCTCGCGGGCCGCCTCCAGGTAGGAGAGCGCGCCGGTGGAGCCGGGGTCGTAGGACAGGACGGTCTGCCCGTAGCTGGGAGCCTCGGAGATGCGCACCGACCGCGGGATGGCGGTGGCCAGCACCTCCTTCTCGAAGTGCGTCCGCACCTCCTCGGCGACCTGCGCGGCCAGCCTGGTCCGGGCGTCGTACATGGTGAGCAGGATGGTCGACACGTGCAGCGACGGGTTCAGGTGCGCCCGCACCAGCTCCACGTTGCGCAGCAGCTGGCCGAGGCCCTCCAGCGCGTAGTACTCGCACTGGATCGGGATCAGCACCTCCTGGCCGGCCACCATCGCGTTGACGGTCAGCAGCCCCAGCGAGGGCGGGCAGTCGATCAGCACGTAGTCCAGCGGCTGCTCGTACGCCGCGATGGCGCGCTGCAGCCGGCTCTCCCGGGCGACCAGCGAGACCAGCTCGATCTCGGCGCCCGCCAGGTCGATGGTGGCCGGGCAGCAGAACAGCCCCTCCACGTCGACCACCGGCTGCACCACGTCGGCCAGCGGCTTGCCCTCGACCAGCACGTCGTAGATCGACGGCACCTCGGCGTGGTGGTCGATGCCGAGCGCGGTCGAGGCGTTGCCCTGCGGGTCGAGGTCGATGACCAGCACCCGCAGCCCGTGCATGGCCAGCCCGGCGGCCAGGTTGACGGTGGTGGTGGTCTTGCCCACCCCGCCCTTCTGGTTGGCGACCACCATCACCCGGGTCGCGGCGGGCCGGGGCAGCGCCTCCCCGGCCTGCCCGACGACCGGGACGGCGGTGTGCGCGGCCCCTGCGGCGGGGGTGTCATCCACCTGATCGACGATCTCCGACTCCTGCATGGGGGTCAGTGTTTCACGTGAAACCGGAGCCGCGACAGTCACCTCGGGGTGACGGTCTGGCGTCCGATTGAGTCCTTGGTCAAGTACGCCGGAGAGCAGGAAGCGACGTTTCACGTGAAACACGATGCCCGGAATGCCGGAATCCGCCGGCCCGACACTCCGGGTTCGCGCCGAACGAAACGGGGCGGGCGGCCTCCCGGCCACCCGCCCCGAACACCAGTTCCGGAACCGGACTCGCGTCCGCCCCGGGCTCAGCGCCGCCCGCGGCTCCCGCCCCGCCGGCCCGCGCCCTCGCCGCCCTTGCCGCCACGGCCCGCCCGGGCCGCCTTGGCCCGGCGGGTGGCCGCCTTGACGCCGCCGGGGCTCTCCCCCGCCTCCACCCGGACCACCCGGGTCGGGGTCACCAGCACGCCCTCGCCGACGCCGATGACCGACCACTTCACTGCGCCGAGCCGGGTCAGCGCCGCCCGCGACTCCGCCAGCTCCTGCTCGGCGGTGTCGCCCTTGAGCGCCAGCATCTGCCCGTACGGGCGCAGCAGCGGCATGCCCCAGCCGGCCAGCCGGTCCAGCGGCGCGACCGCCCGGGCGGTCACCACGTCCACCCCCAGCTTGCCGACCATCTCCTCGGCCCGGCCGCGCAGCACCGTGACGTTCTCCAGGCCGAGTTCGCGCACCACCTCCTCCAGGAAGGTGGTACGCCGCAGCAGCGGCTCCAGCAGGGTCACCGACACGTCCGGCCGGGCCAGCGCCACCGGGATGCCCGGCAGCCCGGCGCCCGAACCGACGTCGCACAGCGAGACCTCGGCGGGCAGCAGCTCGGCCAGCACCGCGCAGTTGAGCACGTGCCGGTCCCACAGCCGGGGCACCTCGCGCGGGCCGATCAGCCCGCGCTGCACCCCCGCGGTCGCCAGCAGCTCGGTGTAGCGCACGGCCAGCGGCAGCCGATCGCCGAAGATCCGCCCCGCCGCCTCCGGCGCCTGCCCCGGCCCCTCCAGCGGCGCCTCGGGCTCCGTGCCGTCCCTGTCCATCTCTGCCTCTCCGCTCACCGTCGAATCCACCCGCCGTACCAGCACTGTTCCACGTGAAACACCACTCCGCCGCAGAGCCGACGACCCCGCCCGCGCGAGGCGGGCGGGGTCGGACGCCGGAACGGCAGCACCACCGGCGTCAAGCCGGCAGCACGACCACGCAGCGCTGGGGCTCCTCGCCCTCCGACTCGCTGCGCAGCCCCGCGGCGGCCACCGCGTCGTGCACCACCTTGCGCTCGAACGGGGTCATCGGCCGCAGCTTGACCTGCTCGCCGGTGCTCCTGACCCGCTCGGAGGCCTCCGCGCCCAGCTCCGCGAGCTCGGCCCGCTTGCGCGCCCGGAAGCCCGCGACGTCCAGCATCAGGCGGCTGCGCTCCCCGGTCTCCCGGTGCACGGCCAGCCGGGTCAGCTCCTGGAGCGCCTCCAGCACCTCGCCGTCCTGGCCCACCAGCCGCTGCAGCGCCCGGTCGTCGCCCTCGCCGACGATGGAGACCAGCGCCCGGTCCCCCTCGACGTCCATGTCGATGTCGCCGTCCAGGTCCGCGATGTCCAGCAGACCCTCCAGGTAGTCGGCGGCGATGTCACCCTCGTGCTCCAGACGCGAGAGGACGCTCTCACCGGCCGGCGCGGTGTCGACGGCGGAGGTGGTGCCATCCGTCACAGGTGGACTCCTTCGGAAACGAGGCCCTCGGGTGGGGCCGAGAACGAGGGTGGGGACTACTTCTTCTTCGGCCGCTGGCCGCCCTGGCCACCGCGCCGCGGCTGCTGACGCTGGCCCTGGCCCGGCTGGGCCCCCGGCTTCGCCCCGCCCGCCTTCGGACCGGACTTGCCGGTCGACGCGGCCCCGGCCGGCGTGGCCTCCGCCTCGTCCGTCGTGGCGTCCGACGCGTCCGCGTGCTCCGCGGAGTGCGCCTGGTGGGCCCCGGCCGCCTGCCGCTGCGCCTTGCTCTGCTTGCGCGGCTGCTGCCGGCGCACCTGCACGCTCTCCTCGACCGCCGCCTGGGCGTCGGCCGCCGCGCCCTTGGAGCCGCCCTTGAGCATGGCCGCCAGGCCGACCTTCTGGATCGAGCCGTCCGGGTTGATCCGGCCCTGCTTCTTCAGCCGGACCTGGCGCTCGTCCCACGCCTTGCTGCCCGGCGTCGGGTTGTTGCGGATGACGATCAGCTGCTGGCCCATCGACCAGACGTTGGTGGTCAGCCAGTAGACCAGCACACCGACCGGGAAGTTGATGCCCATCACGGCGAACATCACCGGGAAGACGTACATCAGCATCTTCTGCTGCTGCATGAACGGCGTCTTGACCGACAGGTCGACGTTCTTGGTCATCAGCTGGCGCTGGGTGATGAACTGCGACAGCGACATCAGCACGATCATGACCGCGCAGACGATCTGGATCTGGATGCTGTCCGCACCGACGAACTTGGCCGACAGCGGGGCGCCGAAGATGTGCGCCTGCTTGGCGCTGTCCAGCAGCGGCTTGTCGATGACGCCGATCGTCTTGTCGTTGGCGATCGAGGCGAGCACGCCGTAGAGGGCGGTGAAGAACGGCGCCTGCACGAGGATCGGAAGGCACGAGGAGAACGGGTTGGTGCCCGCCTCCTTGTACAGCTTCATCATCTCTTCGGACTGGCGCTGCTTGTCGTTCTTGTAGCGCTCCTGGATGGCCTTCATCTTCGGCTGGATCGCCTGCATGGCCCGGGTCGACTTGATCTGCTTCACGAAGAGCGGGATCAGGCAGATCCGGATGACGACCACCATCATCACGATGGACAGACCCCACGCCAGGCCGCCGTCCGGGTCGAAGACGTGGCTGAACAGCGAGTGGAACTGGACGATGATCCAGGACACCGCTGTGTAGAGGGGACTCAGAAAACCGAAGGTCACCGGTCAGACTCCTTGGGCATCGGGCTTCGCCACCGGCTCCGGCTCGGCGGTCCCGCTCGTGGGGTTCAGCAGATTGCGCAGCCGGCGGTGCCACACCGGGTGCTTTCGCGGCGGAACATGGTCGACCCCACCGGGAGACCAAGGATTGCAGCGCAGGATGCGCCAGACGGTCAGCCAACCGCCCTTGATCGCGCCGTGGACGCGCACCGCCTCGTACCCGTAGCGGGAGCACGAGGGGTAATAGCGGCACACCGGACCGAGCAGCGGACTGATCGTCCACTGGTAGAGCCTGATCAGGCCCATCAGCAGGTACTTCATCGCCCTGTTCCCGTCGGGGCACTGCCGGTCGGTTCCGACCTGAGCAGGCGGCGCAGGGCCGCGTCCAGGTCGTGCTCGAGGTCCGAGTACGGGGCCGTCGCCGCAGCCGGCAGCGCCCGTACCACTATCAGGCTACCTGCGGGCAACCGGGACAGGCGTTCGCGGACCAGGTGACGCAGACGACGCTTGACCGCGTTGCGGACCACGGCCGGCCCCACGGCCTTGCTCACGACGAAACCCGCACGCGCCGAAGGAAGCCCCTCGGCGACGTGCGGGTGGAAGTCGCTGTTCCGGTCGGCTCCTCCGTCGGGCGCCGCCTCTCTGTGGAGGTGGACCACCAGCAGGGGCCGACCGGCACGCCGACCGCGTTTCACCGCGGTCGTGAAGTCCTGGCGCCGCCGCAGCCGATTCTCGGTGGGCAGCACTGCAGACCCTCTGCGCGGATCAGGCGGACAGGGCGCTGCGGCCCTTGGCGCGGCGGTTCGCCAGGATGGCGCGGCCGGCACGGGTACGCATGCGCAGCCGGAAGCCGTGGGTCTTGGCGCGACGACGGTTGTTCGGCTGGAAGGTGCGCTTGCTCACTCGGGGGCTCCTGGGGTGAATCGTAGGATGACGGGCGGTCGCTTGGCCGTCACCGTGCGTCCGCGCGATCTCCCCTTGCACTTGGGAAATCCGGTCCCGGACCCAGATCTGCTGGGCTGAGGAACACCACGGCGCCCGTGCTGCGCGCGTCATGGAAGCGGGCGGACCCGCGGACATGCGGCAGCGGCCATCGACAACTCGACCTGGTTACGGTACGCGGGAGCGGGTCCGAGGGTCAAACCAGGTGGCCGCCACGCCGTTGCCCACAGCCTGTGGACAGAAACTTGAATCAGCTCTGCGCGCTGACTACCGTTGCAGGACTTGTCTCTTTTGTTCTGTGCCCGCGGCCGCCCCGCCGCCGCGCCACCCGAACCCCTCCTTGACCTTGCCTGGCTCCCCCTGCTCGGGGAACGAGAAAGCGTGTACCAGTGGCTGATGTCAACAGCGATCTCGTCCTGATGTGGTCGAGGGTCGTCGAGCGACTGGTCAGCGACAGCGATGTCGTGGAGAAGGACAAGAACTGGGTCCGCCGCACCCAGCCGATGTGGATGATGCACGACACCGCCCTGCTCGCGGCGCCCAACGAGTTCGCCAAGCAGGTGCTGGAGGGCCGGCTGCTGCCGCAGCTGACCGACGCCATCTCGCAGGAGTTCGGCCGGCAGGTCCGGATCGCGGTGATGGTGGACGCCAACGCCGCCCCGGCCGGTGAGCCGGACCCGGAACCGGAGCTCGACCCCGAGCCCGTCCCGGAGTGGCCGCACCCGCGCCCCGAGCCGTCCTACCCGGCGCACGCCGAGCAGCCCTACCCCGTCCGGAACGAGCAGCCGTACCCGGGCGGGCCCGGCTACCCGCAGCCCGGGCCGCCGCCCGGGAGCTGGCCGGGCCGGGGCGGGGACGACTACCAGCGCTCGCCGTACCCGTCGGGCTACCCGGCGGCCGAGCCCTACCGGACGCCCGCCCAGGCCCCGTACCGCGACCACCAGCCCGGTGCGGAGGCCGGCGGCTGGGGGGAGCCCGCGCCGATGCCCGAGCGGCGGCCGGACCCGGCCCCGCGGCGCTCGCACCGGCCCGGGCCGGACTCCGCGCAGGGCGACCTGTTCGGCGGGGCGCTCGGCTCCCCGGACGAGGACCGGCCGCGCCAGGGCGGCTCCCGCCGCGGCGCCCGGCCCGCCGCCCCCTCCCACGCCCCGGTCGAGCGCGCCCCCGGCGTCCCGGCCCCGCCCGGCGCTCCCCCGGCCGGCGGCCCGCGCAAGGACGAGCCGAACGCCCGGCTGAACCCCAAGTACCTGTTCGACACCTTCGTGATCGGCGCCTCCAACCGCTTCGCGCACGCCGCGGCGGTGGCGGTGGCCGAGGCACCGGCCAAGGCGTACAACCCGCTCTTCGTCTACGGCGAGTCCGGGCTCGGCAAGACCCACCTGCTGCACGCCATCGGGCACTACTCGCGCAGCCTGTTCCCGGGCACCCGGGTGCGGTACGTGAGCTCGGAGGAGTTCACCAACGAGTTCATCAACTCGATCCGGGACGGCAAGGCGGACGCGTTCCGCAAGCGCTACCGGGACATCGACATCCTGCTGGTCGACGACATCCAGTTCCTGGCCAGCAAGGAGTCGACGCAGGAGGAGTTCTTCCACACCTTCAACACCCTGCACAACGCGAACAAGCAGATCGTCCTCTCGTCGGACCGGCCGCCCAAGCAGCTGATCACCCTGGAGGACCGGCTCCGCAACCGCTTCGAGTGGGGCCTGATCACCGACGTCACCCCGCCGGAGCTGGAGACCCGGATCGCCATCCTGCGCAAGAAGGCGATCCAGGAGCAGCTGAACGCCCCGGCCGACGTACTGGAGTTCATCGCCTCCCGGATCACCCGGAACATCCGGGAGCTGGAGGGCGCGCTGATCCGGGTCACCGCCTTCGCCAACCTGAACCGGGCCCCGGTCGACCTGGAGCTGGCCGGCATCGTCCTGAAGGACCTGATCCCGGGCGGGGACGAGGACGCCGGGCCGGAGATCACCGCGCAGGTGATCATGCAGCAGACCGCCGCGTACTTCGGGCTGGGCGTGGAGGACCTGTGCGGATCCTCCCGCAGCCGGGTGCTGGTGACGGCCCGTCAGATCGCCATGTACCTGTGCCGGGAGCTGACCGACCTGTCGCTGCCGAAGATCGGCGCCCAGTTCGGCGGCCGGGACCACACCACGGTGATGCACGCGGACCGCAAGATCCGCTCGCTGATGGCCGAGCGCCGGTCCATCTACAACCAGGTCACCGAGTTGACCAACCGCATCAAGAGCTAGCTAACAAAAGCCGGACGCCGCCGGGAGCACCCGCGCGGGGATCGGCACAACGGCTCAAAAGCCTTGAGCAGCACGGCAGTTGACGCATCGAAGGGGGGTCGGACCGAAGCGGTCCGGCTCCCCTTCGGCATGCTCCGGGCGTTACCCGGACGAGTGGTGCGGCTGCGACGCGGAGCACTCGTCCGGGTGCCCGGGACGGGCTTCGGCGGACTGCCGCGGGGGGCCTGTAGTAGAGGGCGGCCGGTCGAACGCGGAACGGGCCGACGGGTGGCCGGATCCGTTCGGTCCGGGCCGGCCGGACGGCCCGCGGGGGTGTGGACCGGCCTCCGACGGGGCAGGAATCCGCGGAACGGCGCCTTCTCCGGCCCGGCCGCCGCACCGAACGTCTGCGCAGACAATCGAACGGTTCGGGTCCACACTCCGGTTGTCCACAGGAACGGGTGGGTTTTCCCCGTCCACAGGGTGCACGGGCCCCGGTTATCCAGAGGTTCCTCCACAGCCCGATCGGGGCTACGCTCTTCCGCGCAGGTCAACCCCCTGTGGACTTGTGCACAACAGTTATCCACAGCCTGTGGAGAACTGAGGGCCCGTCAGCACGTCCACAGAGTTATCCACCGGCTGTCCACAGGAATGGGTGGGTTATCCCCAGGTTTTCCACAGCTGCGTCCACAGTTCGGCAACATCAACTTCCCCGTCACCCCTGCGTGTGAAAGGCGTCACGCGAAGTTGATCCGGGCCGGTGGATAACTCCCCCGTTTTCTGTGGAAACAACTGTGGATAACCTGTGGATACTCAGCGTGCCCTGTGGATTACTCTCCGCTGTCCACAGGAGGGCCTGGTTGTCCACAACCGCCATCCACAGGTCCTGTGGACAAAATATGGCCGCTGACCTGCGGAAACGGGGTTATCCACGGTATCCACAGGCCCTACTACTACTGCTACACATAGAGAGCTCGGAGCATGATCAACAGTGGGGGTGGCCCGAATCTGTGGACAACCGGGCCCCGACATTTGTTCGGTCCGCTTGTGCCCATCTGCCCCGGCTGTCAGCCGAGTACGTCAGACTGTCCTTCGGCAACCGGAAGCAGGACGGGGCGGAGCTGATCCGCCCGGCCGGTCGCCCGACGAGGATCAGACGATCAACAGCACGGATCGGCGGTACCGGCCGACCGTGCGGCGACAGCAGCCAGGAGGCGGTTACCGGTGAAGTTCCGGGTGGAGCGTGATGTCCTCGCGGAGGCGGTGGCCTGGGCTGCCCGCAGCCTCCCCGCGCGGCCGCCGGTGCCGGTGCTGGCCGGCCTGCTGCTGACCGCGCAGGAAGGCACCCTGGCGCTGTCCGGGTTCGACTACGAGGTGTCGGCCCGGGTCGAGCTGGAGGCGGACGTCGAGGAGGCCGGCACCGTCCTGGTCTCCGGCCGCCTGCTGAACGACATCTCGCGCAACCTGCCGAACCGCCCGGTGGAGATCTCCACCGACGGCGCCCGGGTCAGCGTGGTCTGCGGCACCTCCCGCTTCACGCTGCCGACCCTCCCGGTCGACGAGTACCCGGCGCTGCCGCAGATGCCGACCGCCACCGGCACCGTCCCGGGCGACGTGTTCGCCTCCGCGGTCAGCCAGGCCGCGGTCGCCGCCGGCCGCGACGACACCCTGCCGGTGCTCACCGGCGTCCGAGTCGAGATCAACGGCAGCGGGATCACCCTGGCCGCCACCGACCGGTACCGCTTCGCCGTCCGCGAGCTGCTCTGGAAGCCCGAGCAGGACGACATCAACGCGGTCGCGCTGGTCCCCGCCAAGACCCTGCAGGACATCGCCAAGTCGCTGGGCAGCGGCGACCAGGTCACCATCGCGCTCTCCACCGGCGGCGCCGGCGAGGGCCTGATCGGCTTCGAGGGCGCCGGCCGGCGGACCACCACCCGCCTGCTGGAGGGCGAGTTCCCCAAGTTCCGGTCGATCTTCCCGACCGAGTTCTCGGCGGTCGCCGCGGTGCAGACCCAGCCCTTCCTGGAGGCGCTCAAGCGCGTCTCGCTGGTGGCCGAGCGCAACACCCCGGTCCGGCTGAACTTCGAGCAGGGCGTGCTCACCCTGGAGGCCGGCTCCGGCGACGACGCCCAGGCCACCGAGCGGATCGACGCCGACCTGGAGGGCGACGACATCTCGATCGCCTTCAACCCCGGCTACCTGGAGGAGGGGCTCAAGGCGATCGACGCCGGCTACGCGCAGCTGAGCTTCACCACCCCGACCAAGCCGGCCCTGCTCACCGGCAAGCCCGCGGTCGACGCGGAGCCGGACGAGGCCTACCAGTACCTGATCATGCCGGTCCGCCTCTCCGGCTGACCGGGCACCGACCACCAGGGGCGCGAGGGGCGAACAGCCTCCGCGCCCCTGTGGCTGCCCGGCGCGCCCTCGGCGTCGGCGTAGGCTCAGTGGGTGCGGCAACGGCGCCGCCATCAGGCACGACACCACAGTGAAGGACTTGTCATGGAGCTCGGCCTCATCGGTCTCGGCAAGATGGGCGGCAACATGCGCGAGCGCATCCGCCGCGCCGGCCACACCGTCATCGGCTACGACCGCAACCCGGACCTCGCCGACGTCGACAGCGTCGAGCAGCTGGTCGCCAAGCTGGAGGCCCCCCGCGTGGTGTGGGTGATGGTCCCGGCCGGCGGCCCGACCCAGGAGACCGTCGAGCACCTGGCCGAGCTGCTGGCCCCGGGCGACGTGGTGGTCGACGGCGGCAACTCCCGCTGGACCGACGACGTCAAGCACGCCGAGCTGCTCGCCGAGAAGGGCATCGGCTTCGTCGACTGCGGCGTCTCCGGCGGCGTCTGGGGCCTGGAGAACGGCTACGCGCTGATGTACGGCGGCGACGCCGCGCACGTGGCCAAGGTGCAGCCGGTCTTCGACGCACTCAAGCCCGAGGGCGACTTCGGCTCGGTGCACGCCGGCAAGGTCGGCGCCGGCCACTTCGCCAAGATGGTCCACAACGGCATCGAGTACGCGATGATGCAGGCCTTCGCCGAGGGCTGGGAGCTGCTGGAGGCCGCCCCCGAGGTCACCGACGTGCGCGAGGTCTTCCGCAGCTGGCAGGAGGGCACCGTGATCCGCTCCTGGCTGCTCGACCTGGCCGTCCGGGCGCTGGACGACGACGAGCACCTGGCCAAGCTCAAGGGCTGGGCCGCCGACTCCGGCGAGGGCCGCTGGACGGTCGAGGCCGCGATCGACCACGCGGTGCCGCTGCCCGCGATCACCGCCTCGCTGTTCGCCCGGTTCGCCTCCCGCCAGGACGACTCCCCGCAGATGAAGATGATCGCCGCGCTGCGCAACCAGTTCGGCGGCCACGCGGTCGAGTCCAAGTAAGCAGCCCCGGACAGAAGGCGAGCGCAGTCCACCGTCATGCACGTCGCGCACCTGTCGCTCGCCGACTTCCGTTCCTACGCCCGGGTCGAGGTCCCGCTCGACCCGGGCGTCACCGCGTTCGTCGGGCCCAACGGGCAGGGCAAGACCAACCTGGTCGAGGCGATCGGCTACGTCGCCACCCTGGGCAGCCACCGGGTGGCCACCGACGCCCCGCTGATCCGGCTCGGCGCCGAGCGGGCGGTGATCCGGGCCAGCGTGGTCGCCCAGGGCGGCCGCTCCACCCTGGTCGAGCTGGAGCTGACCGCCGGCAAGGCCAACCGGGCCCGGCTGAACCGCTCCGACAACGTCCGCCCGCGCGACGTGCTGGGCGTGCTGCGCACCGTGCTGTTCGCCCCCGAGGACCTGGCCCTGGTCAAGGGCGACCCGGCCGAGCGCCGGCGCTTCCTGGACGAGCTGCTGACCGCCCGGGCCCCCCGGCTGGCCGGGGTGCGCTCCGACTACGAGCGGGTGCTCAAGCAGCGCAACGCCCTGCTGAGGACCGCAGCGATGGCCCGCCGGGCGGGCGGCGGCAAGTCCGCCGACCTGGCCACCCTGGAGGTCTGGGACGGCCACCTGGCCCGCGCCGGAGCAGAGCTGACGGCCTTCCGGATCCAGCTGGTGGCCGCGCTGCAGCCGCTGGTCGCCGAGGCCTACCGGCAGCTCGCCCCCGGCGCCGGCGACACCGTGCTGGAGTACCGCTCCTCCTTCGAGGGCGAGCTCCCCACCAGCCGCGAGCAGGCCGAGCAGCAGCTGCTGGAGGCCCTGCGGGCGACGCGCAGGCAGGAGGTCGAGCGCGGCCTGACCCTGGTCGGCCCGCACCGCGACGAACTGCTGCTGCGGCTCGGCCCGCTGCCCGCCAAGGGCTACGCCAGCCACGGCGAGTCCTGGTCCTACGCGCTGGCGCTGCGGCTGGCCTCGTACGAGCTGCTGCGCTCCGAGGGCGGCGAGCCGGTGCTGGTGCTGGACGACGTGTTCGCCGAGCTGGACGCCCGGCGCCGGGACCGGCTGGCCGAGCTGGTGGCCGGCGGCGAACAGGTGCTGGTCACCGCCGCCGTCGCCGAGGACGTGCCGAAGGCGCTGCACGGCGCCCGGTACGGCGTCTCGGGCGGCACGGTGGACCGACTGACCCCGTGAGCCCCGGCGGCCGCGTACGGGGGGCCTGACGGGCGCCGACCGGAACGCGGTCTTCCTGGCGTCTCGGGGCTTCCGGGTGGACGCCGTCGACCTCTCCCTCGACGCGATCGCCTGGACCGGCGACCGGGCCCGCGAGGCGGCGGCCGAGGTCGGCCCGCACGGCGGCGGCGCGTTCCGGCCGACCCGGGACGAGCTGGCCGGCCCCTACGACCTGGTGGTCTCCATCACCTGCCGCTGCACCGCAGGATCAGCCACCTCCGGGCGCTGGACCGGGTGCTCGCGGTCGGCGGCCACCCGGTGCTCGCCGCCTTCACGGCCCGGGCGCCGGGCTCCGGATCGCCCGTCCCGGACGCCGGGCTGTACCGGGAGGGCAAGCCGTACGACGGCCCGGCCCACACGCCCCAGGACCCGCGCTGGATCTTCGAGGGCCTCACCGAGGGCCTCACCGAGGGCCTCACCGAGGCCGAGGTGCGCGCGCTGCGCGAGCAGCCGGCCGACTCCCCCCACTACGGTCCCCCGTTCCTGCTGGGCGGTCTGTTCCGGCGCGAGGAGGGCCCGCCTGGACCGGTGGGTCCCGCGCCCCTCCGGTTCTCCGGAGGCGCGTACCCGTACCCTGGACGACTCACCGTCGTCCACCGGTAGGGAGGGGAGCGCGCCGTGTCCGAGGAGCCGGGGCTTTCGGGCGTGGACCTGGCCCGGGTCGCGCTGCGCGCGGCCAAGGAGCAGGCCAGGCAGCGCGGCGAGCAGGTCCGCGAGCGGCGGGAGGCCAAGCGGACCGGGCTGCGCAGCGGCGCCCGGGCGGACGGCCGGGACCCGGTGCCGCTGGGGGCCGCGCTGAACCGGCTGATCACCGAGCGGGGCTGGGAGGCGCCGGCCGCGGTCGGCGGGGTGATGGGCCGCTGGTCGCAGATCGTCGGTCCGGACATCTCCGCGCACTGCGAGCCCAAGTCGTACACGGAGGCCGACGCGGTGCTCACCGTGCAGTGCGACTCCACTGCGTGGGCGACTCAACTCCGGCTGCTTGCACGGCAGTTGGTGGCCCGGCTGAACCACGAGCTGGGGCACGGGACGGTCCGGGTGATCAAGGTGCTGGGCCCGGACGCCCCGGTGCGCGGCTACGGGCGGCTGCGGGCCCCCGGGAGCAAGGGGCCGGGCGACACCTGGGGCTGAGCCCGGTGGAGCGGACCGCGATCTTCCGGAATCGCTGGCAGCCCTACCAGGCGCTCTGAGCCCCCCTGGCGAGTATCGGGACATGTCCCGAGGGGATTCAGGGCGGCACATCTGCCCTCAGGGGCTGCCAAACGCCCCTCTCTGTCGGTCGTACCGGTAGACTGAAGCGCAAACACCGTTGCTACTGAGCAACAGAGTCGAAACGCCGTGGTCGCACACCTGCCCGGGCAAGCGGGGAGGGGCGCGGCCCGCGCTGTGCCAGAGAGGGCGCTTCGTGGCCGATTCCGGCAACCCCAGCCAGACCCCAGACCCGTCCGACCGGAAGGCCTACGACGCCAGCGCGATCCAGGTGCTGGAGGGGCTCGACGCAGTCCGCAAGCGCCCGGGCATGTACATCGGCTCGACCGGTGAGCGCGGCCTGCACCACCTCGTGTACGAGATCGTCGACAACTCGGTCGACGAGGCGCTCGCGGGCCACGCCGACACCATCGGCGTCACGATCCTGGCCGACGGCGGCGTGCGGGTGGTGGACAACGGCCGCGGCATCCCGGTCGGCATCATGCCGGGCCAGGACAAGCCCGCCGTCGAGGTCGTGCTGACCGTCCTGCACGCGGGCGGCAAGTTCGGCGGCGGCGGCTACGCGGTCTCCGGCGGTCTGCACGGCGTCGGCATCTCGGTGGTGAACGCGCTCTCCACCCGCCTCGCGGTGGACATCAGCACCGACGGCGCCCGCTGGACGCAGGAGTACAAGTCCGGTGCCCCGGTCGCCCCGCTGGCGCGGCACGAGGAGACCGGGGAGACCGGCACCACGGTCACCTTCTGGGCCGACCCGGACATCTTCGAGACCACCGTCTACTCGTTCGAGACGCTCTCCCGGCGCTTCCAGGAGATGGCCTTCCTCAACAAGGGCCTGACCATCGCGCTGACCGACGAGCGCCCCGAGCACCTGGACGAGGAGGGCAAGCCGCTCTCCGTCACCTACCGGTACGACGGCGGCATCGCGGACTTCGTGGCCCACCTCAACTCCCGCAAGGGCGAGGTGATCCACCCCTCGGTGATCGACTTCGAGGCCGAGGACAAGGACAAGCGGATCTCCGCCGAGATCGCCATGCAGTGGAACTCGTCCTACACCGAGGGCGTGTACTCGTTCGCCAACACCATCCACACCCACAGCGGCGGCACCCACGAGGAGGGCTTCCGCGCCGCGCTGACGGGTCTGGTGAACCGCTACGCGCGCGACAAGAAGCTGCTCCGCGAGAAGGACGACAACCTCTCCGGCGAGGACATCCGCGAGGGCCTGACCGCGATCATCTCGGTCAAGCTCGGCGAGCCGCAGTTCGAGGGCCAGACCAAGGACAAGCTCGGCAACACCGAGGCCAAGACCTTCGTGCAGAAGGTGGTCAACGAGCACCTGGCCGACTGGCTGGACCGCAACCCCAACGAGGCCGCGGACATCATCCGCAAGTCCGTCCAGGCCGCCAGCGCCCGGGTCGCCGCCCGCAAGGCCCGCGACCTGACCCGGCGCAAGGGCCTGCTGGAGTCCGCCTCGCTGCCCGGCAAGCTCTCGGACTGCCAGTCCAAGGACCCGGCCGAGTGCGAGATCTTCATCGTCGAGGGCGACTCGGCCGGCGGCTCCGCCAAGCAGGGCCGCGACCCGCGCACCCAGGCGATCCTCCCGATCCGCGGCAAGATCCTGAACGTCGAGAAGGCCCGGATCGACAAGGTGCTGCAGAACACCGAGGTCCAGGCGCTGATCTCGGCCTTCGGCTGCGGCATCCAGGAGGACTACGACGCCGAGAAGCTGCGGTACCACAAGATCGTGCTGATGGCCGACGCCGACGTCGACGGACAGCACATCCGCACCCTGCTGCTGACCCTGCTGTTCCGCTTCATGCGCCCGCTGGTCGAGGCCGGGTACGTCTACCTGGCGATGCCCCCGCTGTACAAGATCAAGTGGGGCCGGGACGAGTTCGAGTACGCCTACTCCGACCGCGAGCGCGACGCGCTGATCGCGGCCGGCGTGGAGTCCGGCCGCCGCCTCCCCAAGGACGACGCGATCCAGCGCTTCAAGGGCCTCGGCGAGATGAACGCCGAGGAGCTCCGCGTCACCACCATGGACGCCGCGCACCGCCTGCTGCTCCAGGTCACCCTGGAGGACGCCGCCCGCGCCGACGACCTGTTCTCCGTCCTGATGGGCGAGGACGTCGAGGCCCGCCGCTCCTTCATCCAGCGCAACGCCAAGGACGTCCGCTTCCTGGACGTCTGACGTCCCGCCAAGGATCGTTGAAAGGAAACTGACCACCAGTGGTCGACGACAACCGTCCCGACGGCGGCGAACAGCCCGAGGACAGCACCATCCCCGCCCAGAGCGGCCACCGGGTCGAGCTCATCGAGCTCGAGACCGAGATGCAGCGCTCCTACCTCGACTACGCGATGAGCGTCATCGTCTCGCGCGCCCTGCCCGAGGTCCGCGACGGCCTCAAGCCGGTGCACCGCCGGGTGCTCTACGCGATGTACGACGGCGGCTACCGGCCCGAGAAGGGCTACTACAAGTGCGCCCGCGTGGTCGGCGACGTGATGGGCAACTACCACCCGCACGGCGACACCTCGATCTACGACACCCTGGTCCGCCTCGCCCAGCCCTGGTCGATGCGGATGCCGCTGGTGGACGGCAACGGCAACTTCGGCTCCCCGGGCAACGACCCGGCCGCGGCGATGCGCTACACCGAGTGCAAGATGATGCCGCTGGCGATGGAGATGATGCGCGACATCGACGAGGAGACCGTCGACTTCGCCGCCAACTACGACGGCCGGCAGCAGGAGCCGACCGTCCTGCCCTCGCGGATCCCCAACCTGCTGGTCAACGGCGCCACCGGCATCGCGGTCGGCATGGCCACCAACATCCCGCCGCACAACCTGCGCGAGGTCGCCTCCGGCGCGCTCTGGGCGCTGGAGCACCCCGAGGCGTCCAACGAGGAGCTGCTGGAAGCCCTGATCGAGCGGATCAAGGCCCCCGACTTCCCGACCGGCGCGCTGATTGTCGGCCGCCGCGGCATCGAGGAGGCCTACCGCACCGGCCGCGGCTCGATCACCATGCGCGCGGTGGTCGAGGTCGAGGAGATCCAGGGCCGCCAGTGCCTGGTGATCACCGAGCTGCCGTTCCAGGTCAACCCGGACAACCTCGCCCTGAAGATCGCCGACCTGGTCAAGGACGGCCGGATCGCCGGCATCGCCGACGTCCGCGACGAGTCCTCCTCGCGCACCGGCCAGCGCCTGGTCATCGTGCTCAAGCGGGACGCGGTCGCCAAGGTCGTGCTCAACAACCTGTACAAGCACACCGACCTGCAGACCAACTTCGGCGCCAACATGCTGGCCCTGGTCGACGGCGTGCCGCGCACCCTCTCGCTGGACGCCTTCATCCGGCACTGGGTCGCCCACCAGATCGAGGTCATCGTCCGCCGGACCACCTTCCGGCTGCGCAAGGCCGAGGAGCGCGCGCACATCCTGCGCGCCCTGCTCAAGGCGCTCGACCAGATCGACGCCGTGATCGCCCTGATCCGCGCCTCGGAGAGCGCCGACGCCGCCCGCACCGGCCTGATGCAGCTGCTCGCCATCGACGAGCTGCAGGCCAACGCCATCCTCGAGATGCAGCTGCGCCGGCTGGCCGCCCTGGAGAGCGCCCGCATCCTCAGCGAGCACGACGAGCTCCAGGCCAAGATCAACGAGTACAACGCGATCCTCGCCTCGCCCGCCCGGCAGCGCGAGATCGTCTCCGAGGAGCTCACCGCGATCGTCGAGAAGTACGGCGACGAGCGGCGCTCCACCCTGATCCCCTCCGACGGCGACCTCTCGATCGAGGACCTCATCGCCGAGGAGGACATCGTGGTCACCATCACCCGCGGCGGCTACGTCAAGCGCACCCGCTCCGACCTCTACCGCTCGCAGAAGCGCGGCGGCAAGGGCGTGCGCGGCGCGCAGCTGAAGCAGGACGACATCGTCGACCACTTCTTCGTGACCACCACCCACAACTGGATCCTGTTCTTCACCAACAAGGGCCGGGTCTACCGCGCCAAGGGCTACGAGCTCCCCGACGCCGGCCGCGACGCCCGCGGCCAGCACGTCGCCAACCTGCTGGCCTTCCAGCCGGAGGAGCACATCACCCAGGTGATGGCCGTCCGCACCTACGAGGACAAGCCGTACCTGGTCCTCGCCACCCGCGGCGGCCTGGTCAAGAAGTCCCCGCTCAAGGACTACGACTCCCCGCGCTCCGGCGGCCTGATCGCCATCAACCTCCGCCAGGACGAGGAGGGCCGGGACGACGAGCTGATCGGCGCCGAACTGGTCTCCGCCGACGACGACCTGCTGCTGATCTCCCGGAAGGCCCAGTCGATCCGCTTCAAGGCCACCGACGAGGCGCTGCGCCCGATGAGCCGGGCCACCTCCGGAGTGAAGGGCATGTCCTTCCGCGAGGACGACGAACTGCTCTCGATGAACGTGGTGCGGCCCGGCACCTACGTCTTCACCGCCACCGACGGCGGGTACGCGAAGCGGACCTCGGTTGACGAGTACCGTGTCCAGGGACGTGGTGGTTTCGGTATCAAGGCGGCGAAGATCGTCGAGGGCCGGGGCTCGCTGGTCGGCGCCCTGGTCGTCGAGGAGACCGACGAGATCATGGCCATCACGCTGTCCGGCGGCGTGATCCGGACCAGGGTTTCCGAGGTGCGTGAAACCGGACGTGACACCATGGGCGTCCAACTGATCAACCTCGGGAAGCGCGACGCGGTGGTGGGCATGGCCCGCAACGCGGAGGCCGACGAGGAGGAGGGCGCGGACGAGACCGTCGACGGGACGGAGTCCGCGGCCGCCACCGAGCAGGACGCGAACGGCGCGCCCGACCAGGGCTGACGCGCGGACGCGCACCGTGGTGCCCGCCCCGCCGCACCGGCGGGGCGGGCACCACGGCTGACCGCGGGCCACCGGGGCCCGCGGTGCAGGAGCACAACACGGACCAGGACGGTGCGATCGCCCTGGCGGACGGTTCGGGAGGACCACGGTGAGCGGAGCCACGGGTGCTGGAGGTGCCACGGGCGGCCTGGCGGGCGGGCCGGGCGGAACCGCCCAGCAGTCCTACGGGGGCCAGACCCCGCCCCCGCCGAGCGCCCCGCCCACCGCGGGCGGCGGCTTCTCCCAGCCCACCACCTACGCCAAGGGCCAGCCCACCCCGCCGCGCGGCACCCGCGTCCCCGGCGCCCCCGGGCAGTCCGGCGGCCAGCCCCGCCGCCCCGGCCCGTCCGCCGGCGGTGGCGGCACCGGCCGGACCCGCAAGGCCCGGCTGCGGATCACCAAGGCCGACCCGTGGTCGGTGATGAAGGTCAGCTTCCTGCTCTCGCTGGCCATCGGCGTGATCATCATCGTGGCCGCCGCGGTGCTCTGGATGACCCTCGACGGCCTCGGCGTCTTCTCCTCGCTGAGCGGCACCCTGAAGGACGTCACCGGCAGCGGCGGCGACAGCTCCAGCGCCTTCAACCTGATGGACTACATCGGGTTCGGCAAGGTGATGCTCTTCACCGTCCTGATCGCACTGGTCGACATCGTCCTGATGACCGCCCTGGCCACCCTCGCCGCGTTCATCTACAACTCCGCGGCGGGCTTCACCGGCGGCATCGAGCTGACCCTCGCCGAAGAGGACTGACCCGGCGTCAGTAAGGCGGAATTCCCGGGGCCCCGGAGGCTGTTGAAGCTTCCGGGGCCCTTCGCCGTCCCCGGCGCAATCGGGTGACCGCCCGGCGCGCCGGGATTGGCGTTCCGGCCCGCAGTGCACAGATGGAAGAACGGGAACGGTCAGCGGGCCGCCCGGCCGCTTCCGGCGGTCACCGGGCGTCCCGGACGGGAACGACTGGTCGGAAGGTCCGTCATGGCGCAGCACGCACAGCAACTGGTCGGCGCGGTCGAAGGGTTGATCGGGCGCCCGATCCCCCTGCGGATCCGCGCCCGGGACGGCTCCGAGGCCGGCCCCGCCGGCGCCCCCACCGTCGTCCTGCGCAACCGCCGCGCCCTGCGCCGCCTGCTCTGGGCCCCCGGCGAGCTCGGCCTGGTCCGCGCCTACGTCGCCGGGGACCTCGAACTCGCCCCCGACACCGACCTGTACGAGGTGCTGGCCGCCGTTGCCTCCTTCGCCGAGGACCCGGACGCCCCCCGCCCGCGGCTCGGCCCCCGCCAGTACCTCGGCGCCCCCGGCCGCCGGCTGCTCGCCACCGCCCTGCGGCAGGGCGCCGTCGGCCCGAGCCCGGTGCCCCCGCCCGAGGAGGTCGGGAACCGCCGCGGCCGGCTGCACAGCCGCCGCCGGGACCGCGCCGCGATCAGCCACCACTACGACGTCGGCAACGACTTCTACCGGCTCGTCCTCGGCTCCAGCCTGGTCTACTCGTGCGCCTACTGGGAGCCCGCCGCCAAGAGCCTGGAGGACGCCCAGGCCGCCAAGCTCGACCTGATCTGCCGCAAGCTCGGCCTGCGCCCCGGCATGCGCCTGCTGGACGTCGGCTGCGGCTGGGGCTCCCTGGTCCTGCACGCCGCCCGCCACTACGGCGTCGAGGCGGTCGGCGTCTCCATCTCCACCGAGCAGGTCGCACTGGCCCGGCAGCGGGTCGCGGAGGCCGGTCTCGCCGACCGGATCGACATCCGGCTCCAGGACTACCGGGAGATCCCCGACGGCCCCTTCGACGCCATCTCCAGCGTCGGCATGGCCGAGCACGTCGGCTCGGCCCAGTACCTGGTCTACGCCCGCCACCTGTACGACCTGCTGGCCCCCGGCGGCCGCCTGCTCAACCACCAGATCGCCCGCCGCCCGCTGCCCCCCGGCGAGGTCTACCGGCTCTCCCCCTTCATCGACCGCTACGTCTTCCCCGACGGCGAGCTCTCCCCCGTCGGCACCACGGTCTCCCGGCTGGAGCAGGCCGGCTTCGAGGTCCGCGACGTCGAGGCCCTGCGCGAGCACTACGGCCGCACCCTGCGCGAGTGGGTCGCCAACCTGGAGGCGAACTGGCCGGAGGCCGTCGCCCTGGTCGGCCGCGGCCGGGCCCGGGTCTGGCGCCTCTACATGGCCGCCTCCGCCGTCTCCTTCGAGCAGAACCACATCGGCATCAACCAGGTCCTCGCCGTCCGCCCCACCCCCGCGGGCGCCTCCGGCCTCCCCCCGACCCGCCCGCAGTGGCTCGCCGGGGCCGCCGAGGTCGCTGAGCAGCACCGTCCGGAGGACGCCCGGGATACGGATTTGGGAGATCGGCCGTCGGTCCGCTAATCTTTCAGTGCGGCAAGGGCCTATAGCTCAGACGGTTAGAGCGCTTCCCTGATAAGGAAGAGGCCACAGGTTCAAGTCCTGTTAGGCCCACCTGCGGAAACGCCCCGGATGGATCTCCATCCGGGGCGTTTCGTTTGCCTGGTACGCCAACGATTTACGCCAACGGCTCCGGGAGAGTGTCCGAAGCCACCCCGGAGTGAAACATGGTGATCCCAGCGGGACCGGCCTCGCCGTGCGGGCGCTAGGCCGGCGGCTGGCGATCTGGTCTCCGATGCGATGGGTGCGAGCTGTACAGGCTTGGCGCGGATCGTGCTGGGCGGCGGGGAGGGGTTGAACCCCCGTACGTGGCGGGTTCCGGGGGTTCGCCGCTGAGGCTTGCTAGGCGCTAGGCGGGCGGTCAGAGGCCGTTTGGCTCGCTAGCGGGGTCGCTAGGTCTAGCAGGGGCGCTTGCTAGGTCTAGCGACGGTTCCGGGGCCGGTCGGGGCGCGGCGCGAACGGGGCGGCGGGCGTCGGGGCGTCCAGTTCTCTGGACACTGCCTGTCCGTCAGGGGGTGGTGTCGGGCCGGGGCCGGGCCAGGGGCGGGGTGTGGCGGTGCTGTCCGAGGTCCGGATTTCTGCGTCACTGCGACACCTGCGTCACGGTTGGCCCCTGACCTGCGGTTTTCCGGTGACGCAGCGGCTTGCTGATGTGGGTGTCTGCGTCACCGGGTGACGCGGACTGCGTCGCGGGGTGACGCAGGTGTACGAACGGTGACGCAGGAGAATCCGTCTGCGTCACCCCTTCCGTCGCAGGTCAGGGGCCGTTTTTCGGCTCTGGTGTCGCAGGTGACGCAGCGTCTTCCTACTTAGGAAAAAAGGGAGGGGCAGTTCTAGTACTTCGGCTGTCCCTCAGAGACGAGGAGGAGCCGCTGCGCGGCACGCTCTGGGGCGGCGCCGCCGCCAACAGCAAGAAGAGCACCTAGGCGCTGCCGCCTGGTGCTCTTCTTGCTGTTCAACTGCTATCGCCGCTGCACGACGGATGGATCCACCCGTCAGCGACGGGAGTTGGTGGTTCAGGGGGCCCGCTCCCGGCTGCTGGGCGGCGCGGAGGCTGCGACGGCGGCCAGGCCCGCAGGCAGCCGGTTGGCGGTCAGGTAGGCGTGGAAGTCGTCGCACAGGATGCGGACCTGGCCGCGGCCGTTGCCGACCCGGAAGGAACGCAGGGTGCCGCTGCGGGCCATGCGCCAGACGGTCTCTTGCGACAGGCGCAGGGCGAAGGCCACCTGGGGGACCGTCAGGTAGTCGGTCGGGTCGGCGGTCGGCGGGGTGGCGGCGTCCATGTGGGTCTCCTCGGTCGGACGGCGAGTTGGGTAAGAGCGGGGCTGCGGAGTTGGGTTGTTGGCCACCGCTCATGGGCGCTCACGGAGTGTTCACGGAGCGGTCGGGCGGCTGCGCTTGGCCGGGAGCCTGTCTGCGCGGATCGGCAGACTCCGGAGCCGGTGAGTCGGGTAGGTCGGGAATGTGTTCGCTGGTGCTCATGAAGCGCTCACGGGGACGTGTGCCCTGCTGAGGAAGCTTGTCGGGTTGGGGGCGGGCGGTCGGACTGCCCCAGCCGGCGGGAGCGTCAAGGTGTTCACGCCGCCACGGCCACCCGGTGGACGCGGGCGGGGCAGTTGATCGCGTCGATCTCCACCCGGGCCCGCAGGTGGTCCGGGACCGGAACCCAGCCCGAACCGTCGCACTGGCACTTCGCCGCCACTACCCAGGACGCGGTGTCCTCACTCAGGCCGGACTCGGCCGGGACGGTGAGCGACTGCGGAACCGCGAGCGTTGCGTGCATGATGGAATCCCTCCGAAGGGTGGGGGCGACGGCTTGTCTTGGCGGATTGGGCGTCGCCCCGGCTATCTGCTGACACCCTAGAGTGCTCTAGATGGCTCTAGGGTGTCAAGCAATCCATCTAGGTGTGTTAGGGCGCTGTGCGGGTACCCTGGCGGCATGACTCTTGTGCATGACGAGCGCGCGCCATATGTGCAGGTGGCTGACATCATCCGGGCGGAGATCGCTGCCGGCGAGCGAGCGCCCGGCGACAAGCTCCCGTCCGTCAAGAAGCTCGCGGAGCGGTTCGGTCTCGCCGAAATGACCGTGCACAGCGGTCTTCGGATTCTCCGCGAGGAGGGCCTGATCGTGGCCACGCCGGGACGTGGCACCTTCGTTCGGAGTGGCGTCGACGCGGCGTCGCTGAGCGCGACGGCTGGACCGGCCGGTTCGGAAACCGCTCTGCGGTCGCAGGTTGAAAGCCTGGCCTCCACGGTCGAGCGGCTTTCCTCCCGCGTGGCTGAGCTGGAGAAGGCGACGGGCCTGTCGGGCGCCTGATCGGTCACCGTCTTGGTCCGGTCGTATGCCGGTGGGCGTACGCCAACGCGCTACGCCAACACCGGCGTACGACCGTGGACGTCGGCGGACGCGGGCGTACGAATCGCCCTGCTCCGGGGCTGTGTCACGGGCGTCGATTCGGCCGAGTGATCACCTGATAAGGAAGAGGCCACAGGTTCAAGTCCTGTTAGGCCCACCGGCGCGAAGGCCCCGATCACCTGGTGATCGGGGCCTTCGACGTGTTCCGCCCCGTAACCTCCCGGCCCGCCCGCTCGTTGGGCCCGGTGCGCAGAGGCAACACAGGGTGAGCTGACTCGAAACTGATGTGAAGTCGGGGATAGCCGGGCGACAGAACCGGCCATTGGGTGACGTGGGACGTAGCGCGACCTCTGCTCCGGCCGGCGGATGATCCGGCCCCGCCCGCCCCGGGCTCCCGGGCGGTTCCCACGTCATGTCTTCATTCACCCTGTGAGGCACTCCCATGTCCATGGAAGCCGCGCTGCTCGAATCCAGGACGCTCCGAAGCGGCCTGTGCGAGCGCACCGAAGTCCTCGACGAGGTCAAGGCCCTCGTCCTGCTGCCCGACGGGCTGTACGTCACCACGCGGATGGTGGCGGACTACTTCGAGGTCCACGAGGACGCGATCTACAGCGTGCTCCGGCGCCACCGGCAGGAGCTGGAGGGCAACGGGTTCACCGTCCTCAAGCCTGTGGATAACCCCGGGAACCAGCCGGTCAAAACGAACGGCTGGCAGGTCAGCGGCCCGCAGGGGGGTGACCAGTGGTCCGAGGGGGCCGTACGGTCGGCGCACCCTGTGGATAACCCCGAGAACCAGACCTTCAAAATGAAGGTCTGGCAGGTCAGCGGTACCGAAGGAGGTGACGGGGCCCCGTACGTCTCCGCCTCGCCTGTGGACAACCCCTACAGCCGCCCCCAGGGCGGCGGCAACGGCGTCGCTCTCTACTCCCGGCGGGCCGTGCTGAACGTCGCGATGCTGCTGCGGGACAGCGAGGTGGCCCGGCAGGTGCGAGGCCGGCTGCTGGACGCAGTGGAGGCGGCGGCGCGGCCGGTGGTGGAGCCGCCGCCGGTGGTGCACACGTTCCGGGCGCGGCCGTGGCGGCGGTGGAGCGAGCTGCGGTGGGACGAGTACGAGGCGGGTCGGCGGGATCCGGCGGTGGAGGACTGGCGGCGGCGGATCGACGGGATGGAGTCGTTCGGGCCGTACCGGGTGGGGGAGTACGAGCCGGTGGTGCCGCTGTACGCGGAGGAGCCGGAGTTCTCGTTCACGGTGGAGGACCTGCCGGCGGTGGTGTCCGGGTTGGTGGTGTCGGTCGGGTCGATCGAGCGGCGCCTGGCCGCCCAGGGGGTGCTGATCACCGCGCTCGGTGAGCGGGTCTCCCGGCAGGAGCCGCGGCTGGACGGTCTGGACGCCCGGATGGACGTCCTGGGCGAGGAGGTGCGGGTGGTCCGGCAGTTGCGGCGGCGCCGGAAGTAGCCGGTAGCGGGAGGGCCCGGGCGCGTCGCCGGAGGGAACGGCGGCGCGTCCGGGCGCGTTGGCGGGGCATGGGGTTGTTCTGGGCGATGAGCCTGCCGGGCCTGGTCTGCGCGCTGGTGGTGCTGGCGTTCGTGGACCAGCTCGCGCTGCGGGCGCGCCGGAGCCGCTGGGTGCCCTGGCGGGGGACGGGGCGGGAGGGGCAGGTCTCGGCGACCGGGTTCGAGCAGTTGCACGCCCAGTTCGCGGCCGGGAAGCAGGCCGAGCTGGAGCAGCGGAGGACCACGCTGATGCTCCGGGACGAGGAGGGCGAGGGCGCTCCGCCGCGCTCGACGGTGGACCTGGAGGGCGGGGTGGCGGTGATCCGCACCGGGGATCCGCGGTCGGACGATCCTACGGATGCCGGGGCGTCAAAGCCGGTGGCGGATCGGTCGGTTGGCGGTGGCGGGGGCCGCTCTTGAACGGGTTACCGGTGTGTATCATCGGCCCCAGGGCGGTCTGCACCCTGACCGCTGGTTCGTGCTCCTACATCCAAGCAAGCAAGAAGGACGAGGTCCCGCGGTGAAGAAGCTTCTCCTGGTCGCCCTGGTCGCCCTCGGCGGCTTCTTTGTCTACCGTCAGGTCCAGGCGGACCGTGCCGAGCAGGACCTGTGGACCGAGGCGACCGACCCGGTCCCCGCCGGCCGCTGAGCGCCGACTGTCGAGTCTTCTCGGACCGGCCCGCGGAGCACGGGCCGCGGCCGGTCCGAAACCCGCGTGGGCGGCTGCCCGGGAGCGGGTAGGCTATCCCCCGTTGCTCGGGGCCTTAGCTCAGTTGGTAGAGCGCTGTCTTTGCATGGCAGATGTCAGGGGTTCGACTCCCCTAGGCTCCACAGTCGCCGAACGGCCCCCGACCTGGGGAAACCAGGTCGGGGGCCGTTCGCATGTCCGGAAGGTCCCGCACGTTTTCCGCACGGGGCCGGGCGGCAGGCTCAGTGCGGCTTGCGCGGGTCGTGCGGCTTCGGGCGGTCGTCGTCGGCGGGCTTGGCCTCCGGCCGCGGGGCGGTGGTGGGCTCCTCGCGCGGGACGGAGCCGTTGACCGTGGCTCCGCCGACCGGGCCGCCGACGGCGCTGCCGGGGGTGGGCGGGGTGCTGGAGGGGGGTGCGGGGGTGACGGGTTCCGGGGCGGCCGGGGCCGGGGGTTCGGTGAGCCACTCCGGGTTGTTCTGCTTGCGGTACCACTGCCAGGCCAGCACGCCGGTGCCGACGGCCAGGGTGCCGGCCACCGCGAGGCCGGTGGCCCAGCCGTTGCGGTGCTGCTTCTTGGCGTTCTTCGCGGCCAGCGCGCCGATCTCGGCGGCGCTGACGTTGCCGTGCAGGGCGGTGACCGCCGCGGCGCCGCGGGTCTGCGCCTCCTGGGCGATCGGGGTGACGCTGTCCTTGGCGGCCTGGAAGGTCTCGGCCACCTTGGGGAGCACGGTGGCCCTGGCCTGCCCGGCGGCCTGGCCGGCCGACAGCTTGGCGGCCAGCGCGGCCTCCTGGGCCCGGTGGGCGGCCCGGAGGGCGGCCTTCTGGGTCTCCGGCGGGAGGCTGGAGAAGGCGTGCTCCAGGTGCGGGGCGACGTGCTTGGCGTACTGCACCCGGGCGGCCTGCGCGGCCTGGCCCGCTCCGGCCCTGGCCTGTGCACCGGCGGTCGCGGCCTTCGGGCCGAGTGCCTCCAGCTTCGGGCCGAGGGCCTGCCTGGCCCCCTCCGCGTAGTGCAGGGCGGTCTCCTTGGCGGAGACGGCGTAGGGCGCGACGGCGTCCTTCGCCCGTCCGGCGGTCTCGCGCGCGGTGTCCGTACGGCTCACGGGCTTCTCCTTCTCGGCGGGTGTCCGGCGTTGTCCGGTATGCACCTTTCCACCTGATAGGAGATCATGCATCGCGCTCGGCCGCCGGGCACCTTCGGCTGAGCCGTCTGCGGGCCGCGTGGGATGATTCCTCGGATAGTCAGGTAAAAGTTAGGAAGGTACTGCCGTGGCCGAGGAACTCACCGCCACTCTGAAGACCAACCACGGTGACATCGTGGTCAAGCTCTTCCCGAACCACGCGCCGAAGACCGTCGCCAACTTCGTCGAGCTGGCCGAGGGCACCCGCGAGTGGAAGAACCCGGAGACCGGCGAGCTGGCCGCCAAGCCGCTGTACGACGGCACGGTCTTCCACCGGGTCATCGAGGGCTTCATGATCCAGGGCGGCGACCCGCTGGGCAACGGCACCGGCGGCCCGGGCTACAAACGGTCGCCCCGACCAGCTGGCTGAACCGCAAGCACAGCATCTTCGGCGAGGTCGTCGACCCGGCCGGCCAGAAGGTCGTGGACGCGATCGCCACCACCGCCACCACCAAGCCGTACGACCGGCCGGTCCAGGACGTGGTGATCCAGCAGGTCGTCATCTCGCGCGGCTGATCCGCACCCCGCCGCCCCGCGGGGCGGTGCCCGCGCGATCCCGCGCGCAGTAGCCTGGGCGGTCCCGGCGGTGCCCCGTTCTCTCGACGGAGGCGGCGCCGGGACCGTTTTCGTCGAGGAGGGACAGCGTCGATGCATCCGGAGGAGCCCGTGCGGCCGACGCCGGCGGACGGCCAGGGGAGCGGGTTGCCCGGGTGCCACCGGCACCCCGAGCGGGAGACCGGGGTGGGCTGCACCCGGTGCGGTCGCCCGATCTGCCCGGAGTGCATGGTGCCCGCCTCGGTGGGCTTCCAGTGCCCGGACTGCGTGCGCGGTGAGGCCGCGCAGCAGGCTCGGCAGCGGCCCCGGACCACGGCCGGCGCGCTGGTGGCGCTCGGCGACGGGGCGCTGGTCACCAAGGTGCTGATCGGGATCAACCTGCTGGTGTTCCTGCTCACCGAGTACGTCGACCAGGTCTGGCAGATCCGGCTGGGGATGGGCAGCGGGGCGGACGCCTTCGGCACCCGGATCGGCGTGGCGGCCGGTCCGGCCGAGTGGTACCGGCTGGTCAGCGGGATGTTCGTGCACGCCGGGGTGATGCACATCCTGATGAACATGTTCTCGCTCTGGGTGCTCGGCCCCCAGCTGGAGCGGGTGCTGGGCCGGTGGCGCTTCCTGGCCCTGTACCTGCTGTCGGGGGTGGCGGGCAACGCGTTCGGCTACCTGCTGGACGGGGCGGACATGTTCTCGGTCGGCGCCTCCGGGGCGATCTTCGGCCTGCTGGGCGCCACCGCGGTGCTGTTCCGGGTCAACCGGGTGCCGATGCAGCCGGTGATCGCGCTGCTGGTGGTCAACCTGGTGCTCACCTTCACGCTGAACAACATCGACTGGCGCGCGCACCTCGGCGGGCTGGTGGCCGGTGTCGCCATCGGGGCCGGGATGATGTACGCCCCGCCGGGGCGCCGGAGCCTGGTGCAGGGGCTGGCGCTGGGCGGGGCGGTGGCGGCGATCCTGCTGATGCTGCTGATCGGGACGGCCCGGCTGCCCGGGTGAGGTTGTGCACAGTCGGCGGGCGCCGGGGCGCGCCCGCCGATTGGATTTCCCGGCTCTACGCGCGTTATGCTGCTGCGTTGCGAGTTATCCACAGGCCGGGCGGAGTTTTCCCCAGTGTGGACAACCCTGTGGATAAACGTTCGGACGCTCCGTCACGGGCCGGGTCCGGGCAGCACGGACACCGCCCCGGCGGGTGGGCCGGAGCGGTGCTGGGCGGTGCGGGTGGATCAGGCCGGGGCCCGGCGGGCGGGCGGCGCCGGCGTCACTTCCACTGCGTGGAGACCGCGAAACCCGCCGCGATGAAGGTGAAGCCGGCCAGGATGTTCCAGTTGCCCCAGCTGTGGACCGGCCACGAGCTGTTGGTCACGTAGTAGGTGACGATCCAGATCAGGCCGATCAGGAAGAACGCCAGCATCAGCGGTGCCACCCAGCTCCGGCTGCCGGAACTGATCTTCACGGCCGTCGCGGTGCTCGGAGGCGGCGTGTAGTCGGCCTTCTTGCGGAGTCGAGACTTCGGCACGAGGGGCTCTCCTGTCGATGCGCTGTGACCGCGCGGGTGGGTCAGCGTGGGCGGGCGGCGAATGGTCGGGCCGGTCCGTACGGCTGGTCCTCCGCACATGCCACCGGCGTCCGTTAGCGTAGTGGCTCGCCGGGTCGTAAGGAGATAAGGGTACGGTGCCTGATTCCACGATTTCTTCGCCGTCCCGGTCCTCGCGGCCCCCTCGTGGGCGAATTGTCGGACGTGCCCTGACCTGCACCGTCTTCGCGCTCGCCGGGCTGCTGTTCTACGTCAGCGCGCAGACCGCGCACGGCACCGACCTGCGCACCGACAACTCGCTGCTGAAGCTCAGCGACGTCATACAGCAGCGCTCCACCCAGAACCAGCAACTGTCGGAGCAGGTCTCGGCGGACCGGGACCGGGCCGACCGGCTGGCCCGGCAGCAGGGGCAGAGCCCGGACGACGCGGCCAGGCTGGCCGAACTGCAGCGGGCCGCCGGGCTGGACCCGCTGCGCGGCCCCGGACTGACCGTCACCCTGGACGACGCCCCGCCGAACGCCACCGCGCGGATCCCGGGCGTCCCCGAGCCCGGCGTCAACGACCTGGTGATCCACCAGCAGGACATCCAGGCCGTGGTGAACGCCCTGTGGCGGGGCGGCGCCGAGGGCATCCAGGTGATGGACCAGCGGCTGATCTCCACCAGCGCGGTGCGCTGCGTCGGCAACACCCTGCTGCTGCAGGGCCGGGTCTACTCGCCGCCGTACGTGATCCGCGCGGTGGGGAAGACCGACGCGCTGCGCTCCGCGGTGGACGCCGACCCGACCATCCGCAACTACCTGGGCTACGTGACCGCCTACGGGCTGGGCTGGAAGGTCCAGGAGAGCGGCGAGCTGACCCTGCCGGGGTACACCGGCTCCGCCGACCTGCGCTCCGCGACCACCCCCTGATTCCGGCCGGTTCCGGACCGCTCCCGGCCAGGAGCGGTCCGCGACCCGGGCAGGAACCGGCCGGAACCCGCCCAGGACCGGACCGGGACCGGCCTGTTGCGCCGATACCCTCCTGGGCCGGGCGGACGGGCGTCTACGCTTGTGCAGACCCGAATCACCGAGGAGCACCATGTACGGCTGGATCTGGCGGCATCTCCCGGGCCCCGCGCCGGTTCGTGCGCTGATCGCCCTGCTGCTCGTCCTCGGGGTGGTCTACGTCCTGTTCCAGTACGTCTTCCCGTGGGCCGAGCCGCTGCTCCCCTTCGGGAACGTGACGGTGGACCAGGGCGCCGGCGGCTGAGAACGGCGCCGTTCCGCCTCCGTCCGTCCCCCGACGCACCCGTACCCCAGGAGTAGCGATGACCTCCGCCGGCCGAGCGCCCCGGATCCTCGTGGTCGACAACTACGACAGCTTCGTCTTCAACATCGTCCAGTACCTGTACCAGCTGGGCGCGGTCTGCGAGGTGGTCCGCAACGACGAGCTGACCGTGGCCGACGCCCGGCCGCGGGCGGGGGAGGAGGGCTACGACGGGGTGCTGCTCTCCCCCGGGCCCGGCACGCCCGAGGAGGCCGGGGTGTGCGTGGAGATGGTGCACCACTGCGCGGCGGCCGGGCTGCCGCTGTTCGGGGTGTGCCTGGGCCTGCAGTCGATCGCGGTGGCGCACGGCGCGGTGGTCGGGCGGGCGCCCGAGCTGCTGCATGGCAAGACCTCGCCGGTGCTGCACGAGGACGGCGGCGTGTTCGAGGGCCTGCCCTCGCCGCTGATCGCCACCCGCTACCACTCGCTGGCGGTCGACCCGGCCACCGTGCCCGCCGAGCTGGTGGTCACCTCGCGCACCGACAGCGGCGTGATCATGGGCCTGCGGCACCGCGAACTCCCGATCGAGGGCGTCCAGTTCCACCCCGAGTCGGTGCTCACCGAGGGCGGCCACCGGATGCTCGCCAACTGGCTCGCCGAGTGCGGCTTCCCGGAGGCGGTGGGCCGCTCGGCCGGCCTCGCCCCGGTCATCGGCCGGAGCTGACGCCGGTGGCCGCGGTGCGCCCGGAGGGGGGCGTCCCCGAGGAGCTCGGGGATCCGGAGGACTGGAGCGTCTACGAGGCCCCGGCCGAGCAGACCCTGAAGCTGCGGCTCCCGGCCGCCCGCCCGGCCGAGCCGGTGGCCCGGCCGGACGGCGGCCGGACGGCCCGCGGCCGGGCCGGGGGAGGGCCGTCCGGCCTGCGCGCCCCGGGCACCGGGCGCCGCCGGGCCACCGGGCGGCCCGCCGGGCCGCGGCCGCCGCGCCCGAAGGAGCGCCGGCGGGTGGTGCTGGCCCGGCTGGTGGGGGAGCTGTTCATCACGCTGGGCGCGGTGATGCTGCTGTTCGTCTCGTACCAGCTGTGGTGGACCAACGTGCTGGCCGACCGGGACGCCGGGGCCGCCAGCAGCAAGCTGGAGCAGCAGTGGGCCCAGCAGCCGGCCCCGCCGGCCGGCGGGGGCACCGCGCCCGCCCCGCAGCCCACCGCGTTCGAGCCCGGGCAGGGCTTCGCCATCATCCACATCCCGAAGCTCGGCCTGGACTACCCGATCGCCGAGGGCACCGACAAGCAGAAGGTGCTCGACCACGGCCTGGTGGGCCACTACGCGGGCACCGCGATGCCGGCCGACCAGGCGGGCAACTTCGCCGTCGCCGCGCACCGCACCACGCACGGGCAGCCGTTCCGGAAGATCGGCCAGCTGGTGCCGGGCGACAGGATCGTGGTGGAGACCGCGACGGCGTACTACACGTACGAGGTGGCCGGCGGCATCCCGGAGACCCCGCCGAGCAACGTGACGGTGCTCCAACCCGTCCCGAAGGGCTCGCCGTTCACCGCGCCGGGGCGCTACCTCACCATGACGACATGCACGCCGGAGTTCAGTGCCCGGGGAAGGCTGATCGTGTTTGGCAAGATGGTCGAGGAACGGCCGAGGAGCCAGGGCCAGCCGGAGGCGCTGACCGGGCAACACTGAGCAGCGAGGCACGGCACCATGGGCACAGCCATGCGGGGCGGGCGCGGGCGGCGCGGACGGACGGCGGGGGTCCTGGGGCTGCTGGGGGAGCTGCTGGTCACCCTGGGGCTGGTGCTGGCGCTGTTCGTCGGGTACTCGCTGTGGTGGACGGACGTGGTGGCCGACCGGGCCGCCGGACAGGCGGCGGGCCGCCTGCGGCAGACCTGGAGCGTCCCGGCGGCGCCCCCGGCCGCCGGTGCCGCCGCCGCGCCGGTGCCGCAGTACGGGGCGGGGGACGGCGTCGGCTTCCTGCACGTGCCGGCCTTCGGCCGGGGCAACCAGACGCTGATCCGGATGGGCACCACCGCGGAGGTGCTCGACGAGGGCGTAGCCGGGGTCTACGAGGAGCCGTACCGCTCGGCGATGCCGTGGGACGCCGAGGGCAACTTCACGCTGGCGGCGCACCGGGACGGGCACGGCGCCAGGTTCCACGACCTGGACAAGCTGGCCGCGGGCGACCCGGTGGTGGTGGAGACCAGGGACGCCTGGTACGTCTACCGGGTCGCCGGGACGCTGCCGCAGACCTCCAAGTACGACGTGGGCGTGGTGGCGCCCGTCCCCGAGGGCTCGCCGTTCACCGGCCCGGGCCGCTACCTGACGCTGACCACCTGCACGCCGGTGTACACCTCCCGCTACCGGATGGCGGTCTGGGCCCAGCTGGTCCGGATCGACCCGGTGGACGCGCAGCGCACCCCGCCGCCCGAGCTGCGCTGACGGGGCACCAGGACGGCCGAGGGGCCGCACCGTTCGGGAAGAACGGGGCGGCCCCTCGGCGTCGCTGCGGCCGTGGCGCTACGGCTTCGTGGTGGGGTCGGACGGCGTCCTGTCGCCGGCCTTGGTCCACAGCTGGACCGTGCTGTTCGGCGGGATGAGGGTGTTGGCCGGCGGGTCGCTCTTGATCACGATCGCGTTGTCGTCCTGCGGGCCGCCGTTCACCACCACCGACTGGAGGTGGCTCTTCTGCAGGTCGGCGATGACCTGCTTGTAGGTGTGGCCCTCGGTGATCGGCATCGGGACCTTGTCGGCGAGCTGGCCGACCGTGATGGTGATCGCGGTGCCCTGCTTGGCCTGGGTGTTCTTCACGCTCTGGTCGAGGACCTGGCCGGCCTGGGTGGGGTCGGTGACGATCTTGTTGGTCGGCGTGACGGTGAAGCCGGCGGTGGCGAGGATCTGGGTGGCGTCGTCCACAGCCTTGCCGATCACGTTCGGCACGGGGACCTTCTGCTGGCCGGAGGAGACCGTCAGGGTGACCGTGGCGCCCGGGGCGGCCTTGCCCTTGACGTCCTGCGAGATGACCTTGTCCTGATCGACCTTGTCGTCGGTGGCGTAGGTGTACTTGACGTCGAAGCCCTTGTCCTTGAGCGCCTTGCTCGCGGCGTCCTTGGCCTGGCCGGTGACGTCCGGGACGTCGACCTGGGCCGCGGCGGCGGCCAGGTGCACCGTGATCGTGCCGTCGGCGGCCATCTGGCCGCCCGCGGCCGGGCTCTGGGTGCAGACCTGGTCCTTCTGGACCTTCGGGTCGGGGCAGCTGGCGGCCGGGTCTCCGGCGGTCACCTTGAGCTTGGCGCTCTGCGCCTTGGCGGCGGCCGTCGCGTCGTCCAGGCTCATGCCGGTCAGGGTCGGGACGCTGGTCTTCCCGGCGTTCGAGCCGCCGGTCTTCACCATGGACTGCACCACGAAGAACGCACCGACCAGGACCAGCACCGCCGCGACGGCGAGCACGATCCAGGAGGTGTTGTTCTTCTTCGGCGGGTCCTCGCGCCGCCGGCTGCCGCGGCCCTCGTAGCCGCCGTCGTCCCCGCCGCCGTAGCCGTTGTTCTGGTAGCCGCCGCCGTAGGGGGCGGGCTGCTGGTTGCCGACCGGCGGCAGCACGGTGGTCGGGCCGCCGCCCTGCTGGGGCAGCACGTTGGTCTGGCCGTACGGGTCGTACTGCCCGCCGCCCTGGTCGTAGCCGTAGCCGGCCGCGCCCATGCCGTAGGCCGCCTGCTGGGCGGCGGCGACCGGGAGGCCGTCGAGGAAGCGCTCGATGTCGTCGCGCATCTCGTCGGCGGACTGGTAGCGGTAGTCGCGCTCCTTGGCCAGCGCCTTGAGCACGATCGCGTCGATCTCGGGGCGCACCTCGGGGTCGTACGAGGACGGCGGGGCGGGCTCCTCGCGGACGTGCTGGTAGGCCACCGCGACCGGCGAGTCGCCGACGAACGGCGGCCGTACGGTCAGCAGTTCGTACAGCAGGCAGCCGGTGGAGTACAGGTCGGAGCGGGCGTCGACGGTCTCGCCCTTGGCCTGCTCGGGGGAGAGGTACTGGGCGGTGCCGATGACCGCGGAGGTCTGGGTCATCGTCATGCCGGCGTCACCCATCGCACGGGCGATGCCGAAGTCCATCACCTTGACGTTGCCCTGCCGGGTCAGCATCACGTTGGCGGGCTTGATGTCGCGGTGCACGATGCCGGCCCGGTGCGAGTACTCCAGGGCCTGCAGGATGCCGATGGTCATCTCCAGCGCCCGCTCGGGCAGCAGCCGCCGCCCGGTGTGCAGCAGTTCGCGCAGGGTGGAGCCCTCGACGTACTCCATGACGATGTACGGGATGGAGATCCCGTCGATGTAGTCCTCGCCGGTGTCGTAGACCGCGACGATGGCCGGGTGGTTGAGCGAGGCCGCGGACTGCGCCTCGCGGCGGAAGCGGGCCTGGAAGGAGGGGTCGCGGGCCATGTCGGTGCGGAGGGTCTTCACGGCCACGGTACGGCCGAGCCTGGTGTCGTGGCCGAGGTACACCTCGGCCATGCCACCGCGCCCGAGGACGCCGCCGAGCTCGTACCTGCCGCCTAGGCGACGAGGCTCTTCCATATCTCCGACCCTCTCCCCCACCGGTCGGTGAGGATGTGACGTAGGTGTCCCCGCACGCTCTCTTCGGACGCGCCGGCCGCCGCCGCGGTTCCACGGCCCCGGCCCCGGTCTTCCGGCTGCGGGTACACCCGCTGCTGGCGGATACGCTACCGGGCGAACCTGAGCGGACCGGTGCGGATCGTCAGCTGAGACCAGACCGGTACCGATCAGGACCGTCCCATTGTGACAATTCCGGCCACCGATCGAGGATCGGCGGCCGGAATGTGACGGAGCTGACCGGACCTACTTTCCCAGCGCCGCCTGCATCATCGACTTGGCGATCGGCGCCGCGATCGAGCCGCCGGAGATCTCCGAGCTCTGCGCCGCGCCGTCCTCGACCACCACCGCGACCGCGACCTGCTTGCCGCCGGAGTCCTTCGCGTAGGAGACGAACCAGGCGAACGGCTTGCCCGCGTTGTCCTGGCCGTGCTGCGCGGTGCCGGTCTTGCCGCCGACCGTCACGCCCGGGATGGCCGCCCGCCTGCCGGTGCCGTCCTTCACCACGGCCTCCATCAGCTGCTGGAGCTTCTGCGCGGTGTCCGGCGAGACGGCCTGGCTCAGCTGGTGCTCGGAGTGGGTGGAGATGGCGTTGCCCGCCGAGCCCTCCTGGGAGACCAGGTACGGCTGCATCAGCGAGCCGTTGTTGGCGATCGCCGCCGCCACCATGGCCATCTGCAGCGGGGTGGCCCGGGTGTCGTGCTGGCCGATGGCGTCCATCGCGGTGCCGTCGGGGGAGGAGCCGCTGGGGTAGTAGCTGGCGGCGGCCCGGATCGGGACGTCCACCTTGTCGTTGTTGAAGCCGAACTTCTCGGCCTGCGAGCGCAGCGCGTCCTTGCCGAGCTCGGCGCCGATCTTGCCGAACACCGTGTTGCACGAGATGGCCATCGCCGAGGCGAGGGTGGCGTTCGTGCAGGGCTCGTCGGGGCTGTCGTTGACCAGCGGGGTGCTGGTGCCCGGCAGGATGTACGTCTCCGGGGTGTCGGTGGTGTCCGTGGGATTCTTGAACTTGCCGGTCTCGAACGCGGTCGCCGCGGTGACCAGCTTGAACGTCGAACCGGGCGGGTAGGTCTGGCGCAGCGCCCGGTTCAGCATCGGCTGGTTCGGGTCGTTCTGCAGCGCCGTCCAGGCCGCGGAGTCGCTGTCGCCGCCGCCCGCGAAGGTGCTCGGGTCGTAGGACGGGGTGGATACCAGCGCCAGGATCGCCCCGGTGCGCGGGTCGATCGCCACCGCGGCGCCCTTCCGGTTGCCCAGGCCCTCGAAGCCGGCCTTCTGCACCTTCGGGTCGATGGTGGTGACCACGTCGCCGCCCTGCTTGGGCTTGCCGGTCAGCATGTCCAGGGTGTTGCGGAAGAACAGCCGGGAGTCGGTGCCGGACAGCACCGGGTCCTCCAGCTTCTCCAGCTGGCTGGCGTCGTAGATCTGCGAGGAGTAGCCGGTGACCGGCGCGTACATCGGCCCGTCCACCCAGGAGCGCTTGTACTTGTAGCGCAGGCCGTTGACGAAGTCGGACTTGGTGACGGGCTGCCCGCCGACGATGATGTTGCCGCGCGGGTAGGCGTACCGGTCGTACTTCACCCGGTCGTTGTGCGGGTTGCCCGCCCAGGCCGAGGCCTGCACGCCCTGCACCCAGTTCACCCGGACCATCAGCGCCAGCACCAGGACCAGGCAGAAGATCGACACCCGGCGGATCGGCTTGTTCACGAGGATGCTCCCCTGCTCTGGTCCGGCGTTCCGTACCCGGGCGGCCCGTACCGGTCGGGACCGGCCGGCTCCGGGATGGCCGGGACCGGCTCGGGGGTCGGTTCGGCGGCCGGGCGGCGGGCGGTGTCGCTGATCTTCATCAGGACGGCGATCAGCGCCCAGTTGGCCACCACGGAGGAACCGCCCTGGGCCAGGAACGGCATGGTCATGCCGGTCAGCGGGATCAGGCCGGTGACCCCGCCCGCGACCACGAACACCTGGAGCGCGAACGCCGAGCTCAGGCCGACCGCGAGCAGCTTGCCGAACGGGTCGCGGGCGGCCAGCGCGGTGCGCAGGCCGCGCTGCACCACCAGGCCGTAGACCAGGAAGACCGCCATCAGGCCGGTCAGGCCCAGCTCCTCGCCGAACGAGCCGAGGATGAAGTCGCTCTTCGCCGCGAACTGGATCAGCCAGCTGCGGCCCTGCCCCAGGCCGGTGCCGACGGTGCCGCCGGAGCCCAGCGACATCAGGGTCTGGCCGATCTGCTCCGAGGACTCCTTGGGCGGGTGCGGCCCGAACGCCGCCATCGGGTCCAGCCAGGCGTTGATGCGGGTCTTCACGTGCCGCTCGCTGGTGGCGACCACCGCGGCGCCGCCGAAGGACATCAGCAGGCCGAAGACGATCCAGCTGGTCCGCTCGGTGGCCACGTACAGCATCACCACGAACAGGCCGAAGAACAGGAAGGAGGTGCCGAGGTCGGTCTCGAACACCAGGATCAGGATCGACAGCAGCCAGACCACCACGATCGGCCCGAGGTCGCGGCCGCGCGGCAGGTACAGGCCCATGAACTTGCGGCTGGCCAGCGCCAGGGCGTCCTTCTTCACCATCAGGAAGCCGGCGAAGAAGATGGTCAGGATGATCTTGGCGAACTCGCCGGGCTGGATCGAGAAGGAGCCGAAGCGGATCCAGATCTTCGCGCCGAAGTCCTCGGCCCGGGACGGGAAGAAGGCCGGCGCGGCCAGCAGCACCAGCGCCAGCACCATCGAGATGTAGGTGTAGCGCTGCAGGATCCGGTGGTCCTTGAGCAGCAGCATCACGCCGACGAACAGCCCGATGCCCAGGCCCGACCACATCAGCTGGTTGGTGGTCGCCGGGAAGTTGTTGCGCAGCAGCTTGCCAGCCTTGTCGAGCCGCCAGAGCATCACCAGACCGAGCCCGTTCAGCAGCGTCGCCAGCGGCAGCAGCAGCGGGTCGGCGTACGGGGCGAACCGGCGCACCGCCAGGTGCGCGGCGCCGGCCAGCACGCCCAGGCCCAGGCCGTAGGCCAGGATGTTGGCGGGCAGCGTGCCGTCCATCGCCAGCCCCACGTTGGCGTACCCGAACATCGGGATGGCCACCGCGAAGGCCAGCATCAGCAGCTCGGTGTTGCGCCGGTTCGGCACGGCGTCCGGGGCGGTCCGGGCGGTGGCCCGCCGCCGCCCGGCGGCGGGCGTGCGGCCGCCGCTCACGTCGAAGGTGCTCATGCCTGTGTGAAACCCCCCGGGTTCGCCCGCGGCCCTACTGGGCCGGGCAGGACGCGGCGAGCTGCTGCTCCTGCTCGGTCAGCGGGGGTGCGGACGGCGCGGTGCCCTCCCCGGCGGCCGGGGCGGTCTTGGACTCGGCGACCTTCTTGCAGACGGCGGCCTGCGTGCGCAGCACCTCGACCTGCTTCCGGGCGTCGGCCAGGCCGTCGGCCTGGATCTTCTTGGCGACCTGGTCCGCCTGGTAGGCGGGCAGGTACTTGAGTTCGACGTCGGCGTACGGCTGGTAGACCGAGCTGAGTTCGAGGCCGGCCAGGTTCTGGTCGAGGCCGCGGTAGACCGCGACGTGGCCGTCCTGGACGCCGACGTAGTACTGGTCCTGGCTCCACTGCCAGGCGAAGAACCCGCCGGCGCCGAGCACCGCGAGCACCAGCACCCCGATCAGGGTGAGCTTCAGGCCGCGCTTCTTCTTCCGGCGCTCGACCGGGGCGTCCTGGTCGAACTCCTCGCCGGGCGCGCCGTAGCCGCCCTCGCCGGCCGGGAAGCCGGCCTGGGTGAAGTCGTCCGCCGGGGCGCCGTAGCCCTCCGGCGGGCCGAAGTCGCCCGCGGGGGCGCCGTAGCCGGGCTGCTGCTCGTAGCCGCCCTCGTAGCCCTGGGCGGGCCCGAAGGCGCCCTGCGGGGCCTGGCCGCGGCCGAGGCCGGCGGCGCGGCCGGCCGGGGTGTCCAGCAGCTGCGGGTCGTTGAAGTGGTGCGGCTGGGTGTCGGCGACCGCGCCGACCACCATCGGGGCCTCGGTGGCCTGGCCGCTGAGCGGGTCGGTGGCGCCGACGTCGATCACGTCGGCGACGATGCAGGTGATGTTGTCCGGGCCGCCGCCGCGCAGCGCCAGCTGGATCAGCTCCTGGACGGTCTGCTCGGGCGCGTAGTAGCTGCCGAGCGTCTCCTCCAGGGTCTGGTGGCTGACCGGGCCGGACAGGCCGTCGGAGCAGATCAGGTAGCGGTCGCCGGCCCGGACCTCGCGGATCGACAGGTCGGGCTCGACCTGGCCGCGGCCGTCCAGGGCGCGCATCAGCAGCGAGCGCTGCGGGTGGGTCTCGGCCTCCTCGGCGGTGATCCGGCCCTCGTCGACCAGCCGCTGCACCCAGGTGTGGTCCTGGGTGATCTGGTCGAGCCGGCCGTCGCGCAGCAGGTAGGCCCGGGAGTCGCCGATGTGCACCTGGCCCATCCGCTGGCCGTCCCAGAGCAGCGCGGTGAGCGTGCAGCCCATGCCCTCGAGCTGCGGGTCCTGCTCGACCATCTGCCGCAGCCGGTCGTTGGCGGTCTGCACCGCCTCGTTGAGCAGGGTCAGCAGGTCGGCGCCGGGGTGCGGCTCGTCGAGCCGGACGATCGAGCCGAGGACCTCCGAGGAGGCGACCTCGCCGGCCGCCGCCCCGCCCATGCCGTCGGCCACCGCGAGCAGCCGGGGCCCGGCGTAGCCGGAGTCCTCGTTCCCTTCACGGATCAGGCCCTTGTGCGAGCCGGCGGCGAAGCGCAGCACGAGACTCATGCTGTCCGGGCCCTCCTTCGGGTGGAGCTGGTCCTCATGCGCTGACTACTTCCGCAGCTCGATGACGGTCCTGCCGATTCGGATCGGCACGCCGATCTGGAGCGGCGTCGGCGTGGTGAGCCGCTGCCGGTCCAGATAGGTGCCGTTGGTGGAGCCTAGATCCTCCACCGTCCACTGCCCAGCCTGATCCGGGTAGATCCTGGCATGGCGGGAGGACGCGTAGTCGTCGTCCAGGACGATGGTGGAGTCGTGCGCCCGGCCCAGCGTGATGGTCTGGCCCTGCAGCGCGACGGTCGTTCCGGCCAGCGATCCCTGGGTCACCACCAGGTGGGTGGGCTGGCCGCGGCGCTGCCGGGCCTGCGCCTGCTGCGCGGCGGTGGGCTGCCCCTGGGGGGCGCGGCCCGGGCCGGCCTGGGCGGGCGCGGGGGCAGTGGAGCGCTGGGCGGTGCGCGCCGCGCCCTTGGTGTTGAACAGGTCGCTGCGGATCACCTGCACCGCGACGATGACGAACAGCCAGAGGACGGCGAGGAAGCCCAGCCGCATGACCGTCAGGGTCAGATCAGACATACCGGCCCGCTTCTACCCTTCGACCTGTCGGTAGACGATGGTGGTCGACCCCAGGACGATCCGGGAGCCGTCGCGGAGCGTAGCGCGCTGGGTGTGCTGCCCGTCCACCACGATGCCGTTGGTGGACCCCAGGTCCAGGACCATCGCGGGCGTACCGGGACGGATCTCCGCGTGCTTGCGGGACACTCCGGGGTCGTCGATCCGGATGTCCGCCTCGGTGGAGCGGCCCAGCACCACCGCGTTCTGGCTGATCTGGTGCCGGGCGCCGTTCACCTCGATCCAGCGCCGGGTGCCGGCGCCGCCGTGGCCCGCGCCGGGGAAGGGCCGCACGTTCCCGGCTGCCGGGGGGGCGGACGGCATCGCGGGCGGGGCGGCGGGCGGCGGCGGTGCGCCGTAGGGGGCGGCGGGGGCCGCGCCCTGGTGCCAGGGGGCGCCGGGCGCGGGCGGGGTCGGCGGGCGGCCGTACCCGGGCTGGGCGGCGGGCGGCGCGGCCGGGGCCCGCTGGGGCTCCTCGGCGGCCAGCGTGCGGCTGCGCACCCGGTACAGGCCGGTGTCCAGGTCGTCGGCCTTCTCCAGGGCGACCTGGAGCGGTCCCATGAAGCTGTACCGCTGGGCCTCCGCGTACTCGCGGACCATCCCGGCGAGCTCCGTGCCGAGCTGGGTGGCGTAGGGGCTGAGCCGCTCGTGGTCGTGCGGGCTGAGCTCGACGATGAAGTCGTTCGGGACGACCGTGCGGTCCCGGTTCCAGATGGTGGCGTTGTTGTCGCACTCGCGCTGCAGGGCGCCGGCGATCTCCACCGGTTGGACCTCGGACTTGAACACCTTGGCGAAGGTGCCGTTCACGAGACCTTCGAGTCGCTGCTCGAACTTCTTCAGGACTCCCACGGGGCACCCCCTCTCAGGGCGTCGGACGGGCCGGCTCGTCGGCTGGAAAGCGGTACTTCCGTACTGATCGTATCCACGCCCGGCCCTTCCGTACGGTTCCCCGCCTAGGTCGCGCCCGGAGGGGTACCCGCCGGGCGGCCCGCTCACTCGTTCGCCCGGCCTCCGGTTGCGGGCCGGGCGGACCCGTGCCGGGGGGCCGGTCGGAATGGATTCGCAGGTACGGCGTGGGGCGTGCTAATGTTTTCCATGTCGGAAGGGGCGCCCGAGAGGGAGCCGAACGGAAGACCCCGAGAGATGCGGTAAGCTTCTCGACAGGTCGGAAGAAGCGGTAAGCAACTGAAGACAACACCCATGCGCGGGTGGCGGAATAGGCAGACGCGCTGGATTCAGGTTCCAGTGCCCGAAAGGGCGTGGGGGTTCAACTCCCCCCTCGCGCACAGCGAAGCCCCGCAGATCCTCAGGATCTGCGGGGCTTTCTCGTTCTCCGGATCAGGTGCCGGTGCCGGTGCCCCGGAACGGTCCGGGGCGGCTCAGGGGGCGGGCAGTACGGCGTGCAGGGCGAAGCCGCCGTCGGGGGTGGGGTCGGCGGTGAAGGTGCCGCCGAGCAGGGCGGCGCGTTCGCGCAGGCCGATCAGGCCGTGGCCGCCGCCGGGCAGCGGGGCGGTGTCCTGGCCGGCGCCGGTCGGGCGGAGCGGCGGCGGGCCGTTGCGGACCTCGACGTGCAGCCGGCCGCCGCGGGCGGTGACCCGGACGGTGACCGGGGCGCCGGGGGCGTGCTTGCTGATGTTGGTGAGGCCCTCCTGGACGGTGCGGTAGGCGGCCCGTTCGACGGCCTCGGGCCAGTTCCGGCGGCCCGGGTCGAGGCGGCGGGTGACGGCCAGACCGCTGCCGTCGATCAGCCGGGGCAGGTCGGCGAGGGTGGGCTGCGGGGCGAGCGGGGTGCCGGGGACGCCTGCGGCGCGCAGCACGCCGACCATCTGGCGGAGCTCGTCGAGGGTGCGGACGGAGAGCTCGCGGATGGTGCGGGCGCCGTCCCGGGCGGCCGGGTCGGTGCTGGCGACCTGCAGCGCCCCGGCCTGGATCGAGATCAGGCTGACCTGGTGGGAGACCACGTCGTGCATCTCGCGGGCGAGCCGGGCGCGTTCGGCGGCCAGCACCTTCTCGGCCAGCAGCCGGCTCTCGCGCTGGCGGCCGGCGGTGAGTTCGGTGACCCGTTCGGCGAGTTCGCCGCGGGTGCGGACCAGCATGCCGAGGGCGGCCGGTCCGGCGCCGAGCATCACCGACTGGATGGCGTACAGCGCGTTGTCCCGGCTGAGTTCGAACAGGCCGGGGTCGAACGGCCAGTGGAAGAACTCGACCAGGGCGAAGGCGGTGGCGCAGGCGACCGGGACGGGGGGCCGGGGGCGGGTGGCGGCGACCGAGTAGACGGCGGTGACGGGGGCCAGCCAGATCTCGTTGAAGAACGCGCCGGGCAGGGTGAGCAGGGCCACCGTGAGCGGGAGGCGGCGGCGGAGCAGCAGGGCGGCGACGGACAGCGCGGAGAGGGCCAGCTGCCAGGGCGCGGAGCCCTTGGCGACCAGGGCGGAGTCCATCGCGGCCAGCAGCACCGGGACCAGCAGGGTGGTGCGCGGGGAGCGCAGCAGGGCCCGGAGCCGGGAGCCCGGGGCGGCGGGCGGCCCGGGGGGCGCGGCGGGGGCTCCGGTACGCGCGGGGGCCTCGGCGGCCTCGGGGGTCACTCGCCGTCCTGCCGGTCGCGGACCAGCCCGGCGCGGTGGGCGATGACGGCGGCCTGGACGCGGTTGGCGGCGCCGAGCTTGGCCAGGATCGCGCTGATGTGGTCCTTGACGGTGCCGGTGCCGAGGAACAGCCGGTCGGCTATCTCGGCGTTGGACAGGCCCTCGCCGAGCAGCGCCAGGACGTCGAGCTCGCGGCCGGTGAGCCGGCCGGTGAGGTCGGCGGCGGCGGTGTCGGGGCCGCCGCCCTCGACGTAGCCGCTGATCACGGTGCGGGCGACGGTCGGGGAGAGCACGCTGCCGCCGGCCGCGAGCACCCGGACGGCGTGCACCAGTTGCTCGGGGGCGGTGTCCTTGAGCAGGAACCCGGCGGCGCCGGCCCGCAGCGCGGTGCCGATGTGCTCGTCGGTGTCGAAGGTGGTGAGCATGGCGACGGCGGGCGGGTCGGGCAGCGCGCGCAGCCGGCGCAGCACGCTGATGCCGTCCAGGTCGGGCATCCGGACGTCGAGCAGGACGACCCGGGGGGCGAGTTCGCGGGCGAGCTGTTCGGCCTGGCCGCCGGAGCAGCCGCCGACCACTTCCAGGTCGGGTGCGGTGCCGACGATCAGGCCGAGCCCGGAGCGGACCAGCACCTCGTCGTCCACGATCAGGACCCGGGTCGGCGGCATGTCTCTCCCTGTCTCTCCCGCTGGTGGCGGTTCGGTGCCGGGCGGTCCACGACCCCCGCCGATCGGCGGGGGTGGGAATCCGCTACCGGATTCACGCAATTCTCATCCTGGCTGGGCAACCATGGAAATCGGGGTGGAGTGCGCCGAACCGCGAGCGGATGCGCCCCCGTGATCGATCGTCTGGAATGGTTGCTGTGTCCACTGTGAAGACGGCTTCCTCAGCCGTGTCCCCCACGAGCGGCGAGGGCCCGGGTCCGCTGGCACGGTGGCGCCCGAGAGCCGCCGCGTCGACCGTCTGGTACCTCCGGCTGATGGCCCTGCTCAACCTGGCGGCGGTGCTTTCGGTGCCGTTCCGGGACCAGGTCCAACGGCACAACGAGGGGGAGTTCTTCACCCCCTACCTGATGACCGCGGGCCTGACCACGGTGGTGCTGGCGCTGTTCCTGGCGGTGGCGATGCGCCGCCGCAAACGGGCGGCGTGGATCTTCAACACCGGCCTGGCCGGGCTGACGTTCCTCGGCTACCTGGCCTGGATGGCCTGGGGCGACCGCTACCGGGACCACCCCTGGAACTACTTCTCGATCGTGCTGACCGGGCTGTTCCTGGTGGCGCTGCTGGTCTCCCGCAAGGAGTTCACCTCCAAGGGCGACCGCTCCAACCCGAAGACCGCGGCCGCCGCCGCGGTCGGCGGGCTGCTGCTGGGCGGGCTGATCGGCTCGGTGCTGGTGCAGCTGACCAACGAGGTCGCCGGCGCGGGCTTCGGCACCCGGTTCAGCTACGCGGTGCACCGGATGATCACGCTGAACCCCTCGGAGCGGGTCCTCGACGTGGTCTCGGTCCCGACCTGGGTGAACGCGGCGATCAACGCGATGAGCGCGGTGCTGTTCCTGTTCGTGCTGTACGTGGCGTTCCGCTCGCCGCGCGGCGAGGAGCTGCAGAGCGACGAGGACCAGAGCCGGCTGCGCGAGCTGCTGGAGAAGCAGGGCGAGCGGGACTCGCTGGGGTACTTCGCGCTGCGCCGGGACAAGGCGGTGGTGTTCTCGCCGTCCGGGAAGGCGGCGATCGCCTACCGGGTGGTCGGCGGCGTCACGCTGGCCTCCGGCGACCCGATCGGCGACCCGGAGGCCTGGCCGGGGGCGATCGACGCCTGGCTGTCGGAGGCCCGCGAGCACGCCTGGGTGCCGGCCGTGATGGGCGCCTCCGAGGAGGCCGGGGTGATCTACGCCCGGCACGGACTGGACGCGCTGGAGCTGGGCGACGAGGCGATCGTCGAGCTGGACGAGTTCTCGCTGGACGGCCGGGCGATGCGGGTGGTCCGGCAGGCGTACAACCGGGTCAAGCGGGCCGGGTACACGGTGCGGATCCGCCGGCACGGGGACATCCCCGAGTGCGAGATGGCCGAGCTGGTGGCCAAGGCCGACCACTGGCGGGACGGGGCGACCGAGCGCGGCTTCTCGATGGCGCTGGGCCGGCTCGGCGACGCGGGCGACGGGCGCTGCGTGATGCTGGAGTGCTTCGACGGGGACGGCGAGCTGCGGGCGCTGCTGAGCTTCGTGCCGTGGGGCGCGCACGGCCTGTCGCTGGACCTGATGCGGCGCGACCGGGACAGCGAGAACGGCCTGATGGAGTTCATGGTGATCGAACTCCTGCAGCGGGCGAAGGAGGTCGAACTGGAACGGGTCTCGCTGAACTTCGCCATGTTCCGCTCGGTTTTCGAGCGCGGCTCGAAGCTGGGTGCAGGCCCGGTGTTGCGACTGTGGCGTTCGGTGCTCGGTTTCTTCTCCCGCTGGTGGCAGATCGAGTCGCTCTACCGGGCGAACGCGAAATACCGGCCGATCTGGGAACCGCGTTATCTGCTCTTCGAGAAGAGCGGCGAGATTCCCCGGATCGGCATCGCCTCGGCCCGCGCGGAGGGTTTCATCACGGCGCCCACCATGCCGGCCCTGTTCCGCCGTCGGCACAAGTGAGGAAGTCTTCCCGGCCGGGTACGGCGCGGGACGGGGGCGGGGCCCCTCCGCCGGGGGGCGGAGCGGGCCGGATGTCAGACCCCAGGATGACGCCGCGAATGGTCTTCGAAGCTGATGCCGCGGGTTAATCCGATGCGTATCGTCGGTGGCGAGGCGTAGAAGAATCGACGGCGCGAGTCGGGACGGAATCGGACGGGAGAACCGGGTCGTGGAGAAGATCACCCACGCGGGGGGCGTGCGACCGGAGTGGTGGGCGGTATTCCGCCGGGCCGCGGTCGCGGAGTGGGGGGAGCTTTTCGCTTCCGTGAAGGAGCAGGTGGTGCGGCGGAAATTCGCCGCCGTGCCGCTGGCGACCGCGGCGACCGCGCTGGTGATGCTGTTCTCGGTGGTCCAGCACCTGCCGGGCGGGGACCGGTTCGTGGCCGACATCGGGGTGGTGAAGGCGGCGCTGCCGCTGGACGTGTCGCTGCTGCGCACCCCGCTGTCGCTGTACGTGCCGGCCCTGGACCTGCCGGTGTGGGGGGCGCTGGCCCAGGTGTTCCTGGTGTTCGGGGTGGCGGAGATCGTGCTGGGGCGGCGGCTGACCCTGGTGGTGGCGTACGTCTGCACCCTGGCGGGCACGCTGTTCGCCCGGGTCGGGGTGGCGCTGGGCCCGCACCACGCGCTGGGCTTCCCGCGCTGGGTGGCGCACGTGCGGGACACCGGTCCTTCGGCGGCGGTGGTGGCGCTGGCCGTGGTGGTGGCGCTGCGCTGCCGGGCGTGGTGGACGGGCGGGGCGGTGGCGCTGTCGATGCTGGTGGAGGCGCTGCTGCTGCCGAACCTGGCGGGGCTGGAGCACCTGGTGGCGATCAGCACCGCCGTCCTGATCGCCATCTGGGTCGAGGTGTTCGGCGACTACTGGCCGCGGGTGCTGACCGGGGTCGGCGCGGCCGCGTCGGTGGCCGCCCAGGGCCGGACCAGGGCGGTCACGCCCTGACCCGGCGGGCGGGCGGTCAGCCGCGGGGCAGCGGCATCTCGAAGTAGACGACCTTGCCGACCGCCTTGCGGGCGGTGCCCCACTTCTCGGCCAGTTTGCTGACCAGGTTCAGGCCGCGGCCGTGTTCGGAGAAGGAGTCGGCGGGTTCCAGCGACGGCAGGTTGTGGTTGTCGTCGCTGACCTCGACCAGCAGCTTGTCGACCCGGATCAGCTGCAGCTGCACCTCGGAGCGGGCCACCCGGACGGCGTTGGTGACCAGTTCGGAGACCAGCAGTTCGACGGTCTCGGCGAGCGCGGTCAGCTGCCAGGCGGCGAGCTGGTCGCGCACCAGCCGGCGGGCCCGGCCGACCTCCAGTTCGGTGACGCCGAGCTGCCAGGTGGCGACCTCGGTCGGCGGGACGCCGTCGAAGCGGGCCACCAGCAGGGCGATGTCGTCCTGCCGGTCGTCGGAGTGCAGGGTGTTCAGCACGGTGTCGCAGGCCTCGTCGGGGGTCTGCTTGGGGTCGATCAGGTTGCCGCAGAGCGCCGCCAGGCCGGCTCCTATGTCGCCGCCGCGGACCTCGACCAGGCCGTCGGTGCAGAGCACCAGCATCGAGCCGTCCGAGACGTCGATCTTCTTGGTCTGGAACGGCACCCCGCCGACGCCGATCGGTGCGCCGGAGGGCAGTTCCAGCAGTTCGCCGCGGCCGTCGGGGTGGACCAGGACGGGCGGGACGTGGCCGGCCGAGGCGAGTTCGCAGGTGCGGTTGATCGGGTCGTAGACGGCGTACAGGCAGGTCGCCAGGTGGTCGTCGCCGAGCTTGTGGGCCAGGTTGTCGAGGTGGCGCAGCAGCTGGGCGGGCGGCAGGTCGAGGGCGGCCAGGGTCTGCATGGCGGTGCGGAAGCGGCCCATCGCGGCGGCCGAGTGCAGGCCGTGGCCCATCACGTCGCCGACCACCAGGGCGACCCGGCTGCCGGGGAGCTGGATGGCGTCGAACCAGTCGCCGCCGACCTCGGCCTTGCGGTCGCCCGGCATGTAGCGGTGGGCGATCTGCACGCCGGGGATCCGCGGCGGGCGGGTCGGGATCATCGAGCGCTGCAGGGTGGTGGCGACCTTGGACTCGGCGCGGTGCAGCCGGGCGTTGTCCAGGGAGAGCGCGGCGCGGGCGGCGATCTCCTTGAGGGTGTCGGCGTCGGAGCGGGTGAACGGCGCCCGGTCGGTCAGCCGCAGCAGCTTGAGGATGCCCAGCACGGTGCCGCGGGCGGACAGCGGCAGCACCAGCATCGAGCGGCCGACCACGGCGGGCTCCAGCTCGGGGCCGCCGAGCGCGGCCGCGTAGTCGACCGCGACGTCCGCCGAGATCAGCGGGACCAGCACCGGCTGGTTCTCCTGGAGGGCCAGGCCGGGCGGGGTGGAGCGGGGCATGGCCATCAGCGCGCCCTCGTCCAGGACGTGGTTCCAGCGCTGCGAGGAGGCGTTGAAGGTGCGGGCGACCCGGCGCAGCATGGTGGCGTCGTCGGGCAGGGCGACGGGCAGTTCGGAGTCGGAGATCAGGCCGTCGAGCAGGTCGACGCAGGCGAAGTCGGCGACCCGGGGGACCAGCACCTCGCACAGCTCGCGGGCGGTGGTGTCCAGGTCGAGGGTGGTGCCGACCTGGCTGCCGACCGAGGCGAGCAGGGCGAGGTCGCCGTCGTCGGGCAGCCCGCGGACCACCTCCACGCCGGTGCCGGAGGAGGCCGTCCGGCTGGGCGGGACGGCGGCGGGCAGGACGGGGGAGACGGGGGAGAGGGGGGCGGTGAGGGCGTGGAGGGTTTCGGGGTGGAGGCCGGGGGTGGTGC